>LJUD01000104.1 GCA_001304035.1 bacterium SM23_31
GTTTTATCTTCGCTGTCGGTTGCTTCAAACACAATTGAATGTATACCGCTGCTGAGAGCGGAACTGACAAACACCGTATCAGTCCCGAAAGAACCGTCAATGTTTGAATTCCATACAAGTGCACTGCCCGAAAGCACCCCGTCTTCAATATCAACTGCTTTACCTTCGAAGACAATTTCCTCGTTCATAATAAATTGCGATTCGTCCTGCGGAGAGAGAATTGTAGCAACTGGTGTATTGTTTACTTCGGTGCCGGTTGTAAACGACCACAATTCTCCGAACCGCCAGTTATCCGAGGCATCTTTGACGTCTATTTTCCAGTAATATTTCGTATTGGGCAAAAGCTGGTTAGGGAGAACAAAAAAAGTGTCGGTCTGCCTTTCGGATATTATATTACCAATTCCAAAAGCGGTATCGGTATGAAAATAGACATTAAAAAGCAGGTTTTCGCCGTCCGGATCGTATGCCTGCCAGCTTAATACAACCGTTAGAATGACGTCTTCTGCGCCGTTCGGCGGCGATGGATTGTACGGTAAACCGGGAGGTGATTTGGATGCGATATCCGTCGCAAGTGTCGGAAAAGGAAAAGGTTTTTCACCCATGCACGAAAATGAATAGGCTATGTAGCCTGTAAGGCATCCAAGCGCAATTATATATAATAGTTTTTGCCGCATACTGCCTTGTGGCGTAAGCCGTTCCCCGCTGTAATTTTTATGACACTAATACTTCCCTGTACCGGTTGCTCTCCCGGGTATTATCTATATAGTTATCGGCATGTTAGAAAAACCGTCTTAATTTATCCTCAAAACTTTAGCAAATTTTTAGATATAAGGATCATTTTTCACCCCCAATCCCGCTTAGCGGGATGGGGGTGCCACCCAAGCTCAATTAGTCATTGCGAGGAGTCCCGAGTACTCGGGATGGCAATCTCGCCGCTAAGATCTAATATTAAAGCTTAATTTTGCCTTAAAAGTAATTTTTGCCAAAGTTTTGTTATCCTGTTAAAAATATATTTTTTCGCCGGTGAAAAACCGGCAAAATCAGCCGGAGGCTGATTCGCCTCCGGCGAACAAGTAGATAGACCAAAAAGATTACCTCTCACTGTATTTTTATTCTACTTGGTACTTTGGTAAAGATTGAACGCAGCCCGTCTTAGCGGGACTCCAATCATCATAAATTGGTAAATTGGTGAAAGGGACAGCTCCGCAGCAGGAAAATGGCTATCTTCCCGGTTTCTAAGTTTTATAAATATATCGGGATAAAAATGTTAAGTCAAGGCTTCTTTAACCGCAGCAGCTAATAGGGGAATCATGATTTCATGGTGTCCCGTTATCTTATAACCTTTACCACCTGCAAGTGTCGGGCGGGAAACAACATTTTCATCCGGGCGGTAGTGCTGAATCATATCGAAATTGACTGCGGTAAAACCCTCTGCCTTGTATCCTAAATTGCGCGCAACGGTTAACGCTTTTAAAAACACCTCCGGCAGAATTACCGCTGAGCCCAGGTTAATTACTACACCGCCGCTGCCAAGCCCGCAGAGTATCTTTGACAATATTCTGAAATCACGCATGGAGAGTTCACCAATCACTTTACCATCGGAGGAGGGGTGCTGGTGTGTTATCTCGGTTCCGATTCCCACGAAAACGGTAACAGGAATACCCAGCCGGTAACCCGCGGCAAATATACTTATATCTTTGTTTTTAACATCATTTTCAGAAAGCCTTTTTCCGATTGCATCACCGTATCCGAGCCCTTTTTGTGCGCCGGATTGCAGGGCGCCGTTCAATATTTCCGCTGTCTCGCGTGCCATTCCGAATGTGCCGTTCACGAGATTTTCAGCAACGTCTTCCGATGTATGACCGAAACATGCAAGTTCAAGGTCATGAATTGCACCGGCGCCGTTCATACAAACCGCGGAAATGACTTTTTCTTCCATTAAATCGATAACAACCGGAGATAAACCGCATTTAATAACATGCGCTCCCATCATCCATACAACCGGTTTATTGTTTTTACGGGCAGAGACAACTGCTTCAACAACCGCCTTGAAATCTTCCGCTTTTAAAACTGACGGCAGTGAATCCAGAAAAGACTTGAGAGAGTTTCCCGGTTTATGCAATTGAGCCATCTCTTTGAGAGTCACTTTGCTTTTGCGGACATGGATGGAGGTTGTCTTAATGGAACTGAGGTCTATTTCTTTACTCATTGTCGTATCCGGAGGTGGTTATGGGAATATTTCTGTTTCTATTTTTGTCAATTTTACAGCAACTTGACCAAATACCACTTTACTGGTCATAAGTACTGGAATCTTTTTTTCATCATCCGTCAGATATATTTTTATTCTTCCCTGATGTTTAAATAGCCCCTGAGTTTTTAATTTTGGTTCCACAACAATGCAATTGAATCTCCCCGCAGGAACTCTTACTTCCTGTTTTTTGATAACTTCTACATTGAGATAGTAAACCTTGTCATTGTCATAATGTGGTATTTCAATTGTCTTGCCCACCTGCAAATCCTGAGTACGTACGTAGAAAAATGCGGAAATAATGTCCTGGCTGTATTCGGGAATATTAACGGTATCATTTTCGCTGTAAGCCAGGTTTTTAATCTGATCCAATAAGAATAACCTTCGCTGACGCCAGTTACCCTCGTTTAAATTTTTTTCCAATCGCCAGGAGAAAATCCCTTCCTTGTCCGTGTAGGACACAACCTGATCGTTAACTTTGTAAATTTTTGAAATTATATCATTGGATTGTGCATGTGTACGGAGTTCGTACACATCACGGCCATTGTACTTTTTTATCTGCTGTACCGATATAACAGCCGTTCCTACTGTTGCAGGACCCCAGTCAATGTCATAGGTCAATTTTTCACCTACGGAGAATGCCTTATTGGGGATGGAACGAAGCTTTTCTTGAGTGTCATCTGCACTGTTTTATCTCCTTTGTAAAATAAAGGACTTTTATTATCATAAACGATTTCTGATTCCTTTTTGTTTCTTTTTTTATCCAATTTATTCATAAATCCGATTTTTTTACATGTTTATTAATTGAAATCTATGTAATTCCCGCCGTAAAAGCGCCATATAGCGGCACTTTTATAGACAGGAATAAGCAGGAAATGTTAAATATATGAAATTCTGTTTTTTAAAATTAATTTGTTATTTTCAATCCACGATGAGCTGAATTAAATATTTACCATCTATAAAATAAATTTTATTTATTATTACGTTTAATAATTTTCCGTGCAGAACTTAAAACCATTTCAGGTGTTATTAACTCCATACAGTTAAATTTCTTGCATTTTGTGCAGTCGTCTATATTCGGAACAAGGGTCATCTCTTGATGCCCGTACGGACCCCATCGTACAGGAGATTCATGCCTGATTGGCGGATATAACCCGATTACCGGCGTAGCAACCATATTTGCAAGATGCAGTACGCCCGTGCTTGGCGCAAGAAGGAATTCTGCATTACGCAATAAAGCCGCTAACACGGGCAACGGCTGAACGTCTTGAAGCAAATATACGTTTTTCTCGGTTTTTTGCTTCACATTTTCGGCTAATTTTTTTTCCTCCGTGCCGTATGTAAGAATTACGTGCAAATGTAATTCCCGCACAAAAAGGTCACTTGCTGCTGCATAAGAATCAAGGTGCCAGTCCATGGCAGAGCCGCCGCTGCCCGGATGAACGACACAATACGGTTTATCAACCGGGTAACCGGTTTCACGGAGTGCGGTTAATGCCTGCTGCCCGTCTTCATCAGTAATTTCAAATTGAAATACAGGTGGTGTTATGGGAAAATTCAATGTTTTCAATAGTCCGAGGTTATAGTCAACTTCGTGTTTAATCGATTCCTTGCGATGTTCGTAATGCCGGCGGTTAAACAAGAATGAATAGAACCTGTATCCTGTACCAATCCGCATAGGAATTTTTACCCATGCAAGTAAAAAAGCAAGATAAAACGTAGGGTGCAAGACAATTGCGCAGTCAAAATTTCGGGCACGTATCATGTGAGCTAACTCAAAAAATGTCCGTGTTTTTCCATCATCAGTATCAGCCGTAAAAACCGCATCTATAGCCGGGCTGCGTTCTCCGATCACTGCGGTCAGCCGGCGGCACAGCAGCGTAACGTGCGCCTCCGGTACTGCTTGTTTAATAGCAAAAGCTACCGGCAAAGACAGAATAACATCTCCGATTCGGTCGGTGCGAACAACCAAAAACCTGCGCAATTTTGTATAATTATTGCTCTGTGTCATCATCCCGCACAGCCTCATCAAATAATATTGAGGTAATCCTTATTAATTCATTTTTTAAAATGGAATAGCATTCACGGTATACGCTTTCATCGCCGCCTATGGGATCATGAACCGCCTCATCTTCAACGTATCCGTTTTCTATTCCAAATTTTTTTAAAAGGTATACTTTATCAAAATATTTTGGGTAGAACTCGCGTATATAATCAACATGTTCAGAAGCCATTGCAAGCACCAGGTCTGTTTCTTTAAGCATTTTCTCCGTTAATGAACGTGCTTTGTGCTGCGAAATATCAATTCCATTCTCTTTCATGATCGCAACACTGGTTTCCGACGGTGGAAAATCCTCAATTGCATAAGTACCGGCTGAATGTACAATAATATCAAGATTTTTTAACAAATGCTTTAATATTCCTTCCGCCATGGGGCTTCGGCAGCAGTTCCCGGTACATAAAAACAGTATGGATTTATATTTCATACGGTCCTTTCGGCTTAAGAACTTATAGATTTCATATTTTTATAGAACTCAAAACTTATTTATCCGGTTAAGACAAATTAATGTTTAGAAAATTCTCAATCAAATCCCTGGATACCGCTCCGTCACGCAGTATTTCAGGAGGATCGGCAGTTATGGAAATCACCGTTGAAGGTACGATGCCCCGGGTCTTACCGCCATCGAGTAATATTGCTGCAGCCGATCTTACCGCCATCGGAATTTGCTCGATCGTACTGCATTCTTTTTCGCCGGAGAGGTTCGCACTCGTGGAAGTAATCGGACGTCCCAATTCCTTAACTATAGAACGGCAGAGCATGTTATCAGGCACTCTTATTCCGATTTCTGTTGTTCCGCCCCGAACAAGTTGGCTGACATTAGTACCCGCTTTAAACACGATAGTGAGAGGACCAGGCCAGAACTTATCCATAAGTCTGTGTCCGAAATCGGAAACCTCATTCACATAATTCCTAACCATTTCCCTGTCCGCAGCAATTAGTAAAAATGGTTTGGTTTCCTTTCTTTTTTTTACCCTGTAGAGATTCTTGACCGCCTGTTCATTTTCACAATCCACTCCCAATCCATACACGGTTTCCGTCGGATAAATGATGATTTCCCCTTGCCGTAGTGCTTCTACAGTAATCCGGAGACTATCCTTATCCGGCTGTTCTTGATTTATCACAATAAGATGGCTCATATTATTAGCTATTAGCTTTTAGCTGTTAGCTGTCAGCTTTCAGTCAAGACTTTGGGACTATTATTAAATGATTTTTGTGATACCTTTCCGCTGTGTAATTGTTATTTTGTTACTAAGCGGGATCATGCCCATCATTTCATCTGCGTTAATCAGCGGTTCAGACTTATTAAATGATGATATATGCATTAACCTTATGAAATATATTTTTTAACGGCGTTGTAAACCTCTTCGGATTCAATCTCTTTCATACAGCGAAAATGCTTTTCGGGACACGATTTCGTTCCATGTATACTGCACGGTCTGCAGTACAAGTCCCGGGCAATAATGGTATGGTTGTCTCCCCAGGGTGCAAATCCGAATTCGGGAACTGTCGGTCCAAAAATAGCCACGACAGGCGTACCCGCGGCAGCCGCAATGTGCATAAGACCGTTGTCGTTGGTAACGACTACGCTCACTTTTTTCAGCGCTGCGGCAGACTCTCTGATACCGAGGCAGCCGGCAGCATTATAAACCGAATTCGAAGGTGCACGGCATATTGCCTTGCCGAGACCTTTTTCATCTTGTCCGCCAAGACAGACCACCTTGCAAGCCGTTTCATTTGTTATCAATTCAGCCAGCTTACGGTACCGTTCGACACCCCACTGTTTTGTAAACCACTTTGATCCCGGTCCAAAACCGATAACTGCATCATTACCGCCGATACCGCATCTCTCAAAAAATTCTGCTGCCGCATTCATGTCTTCCTGTGTAACAGATATGGTAGGTGCGGACGGTGCATCCGTTATTCCCACCGGCTCAAGCAAATCATTGTTCCGGGCAATCTCATGCGCGGTTTTTCTATATGCAATTTTATGCGTAAACAGCCGTGAGCCGGCGCTGTTTGAAAATCCTATTCGCACGGGAATACGTGCAAATCGTGCAAGCGCTGCAGACCGCAAAGACCGGTGCGGAATTAGGGCAGCATCGTATTTTCCGGCACGGATTTTTTTACTCATCGAGAGTAGTCCCGTAATGCCGCTGTCCTTCCCCCGCTTATCAAATATATACAGCTTAAAGATGCGAGGATCTTGTTCCAGGATACTTGCTGCTTCAGGTTTTACCACGAAACCCACACTGTGTCCCTCTCTTGCAAGCGATTCTATCAGCGGGGAGCATAATACTACGTCGCCGATGAATGCAGTCTGAATTATTAACGTGCGCATTAATTGTTTTTTATCGGAAATTTATGTTTTACTGCCGGTTCTATCGTAAATACCGGCAGTTTTCCACCGTTTATGCATCCAGAAATACTGTTCAGGGTATTGGCGTATATATGACTCGAGCAAGGATGAATATCTTTGCGTTATTTCCCTAATTTGGTCTTTTTTGTTTTCGGGAAGATTATCGTACGGTATGTTATGCATGTTAGCCGTGTATCGTGTGATACCCTCCCGTACAATGAATCCCGCTACCATCGGCGCTTTCGACCGGACTGCAAGAATAGCGGGTCCCGCCGGGGCGGAAGAATCCATTCCAAAAAATTTCACAAAAACACCTTTTTGCCCTGCATCCTGATCGGCAACCAGGGCAACCAGTCTTTTTCGAGCAATAGATTCAGCAACTTTTGAAAAACCGTCCTTTACTTTTATAACGCCGAGGTTAGTATTTTTTCTTAATGTATCGAGAATATTTTCAATATATGGATTTTTCATGGTTTTGACAACAACATCTATCGGAATTCCGGAATCGGCGGCTGCCGCGCCAAGAAATTCAAAACTTGAGAAATGACCCGTTACCGCAATAACGCCACGGTTTTGTGCTATGGCTTTTTGCAGACAATCAGGCGGATTAAAGGTTACAATCTGCTTAATCTTTTCAGACGACAGCCTGCTTAAACGAAAATACTCAAAGAATGTCATTCCAAAATTACGGTAAGCATTTCGACATATTTGCTTGTGTTCTCTTCCGGATTTTTCAGGAAATGCGGTGCGAAGGTTCGTCAGCGCAACGGAGCGGCGAATCGGCACCGCGTAATATACGAATATTCCGAGAGCGGAACCAAGCCTGATTACGAGAGAAAATGGCAAAAGGTTTAAAATAAAAATGATCACTTTCACCGCAATATATTCGAGAATACGCTTTACCCGCATCCGAAAACCACTTTATTATTCTGAGTTACAAATCAAATGTTTGTTTATTAAAGTCTGCTTAACTAAATTCTATAAATAAAGTTATTTATTTCTATATTGTCAATAGTTTTTAAAAACGGTGTAAATATAATTTGCTTTTAATTAATTGTTATTCTTTGTATATTTTAAAAATTATAAGAAAATAAGTGCAACAAGAAAAAGTAAATAACAATATGGAGAATCATAGAATGAACAATTCCAAAAGCTCTCCGGCATTTGCATTTTTATCGATTATAATCGTGATCAGTATATTCCTCATTTTCACTTGCTCAAAGGAAAAAGAAAATCCTCTGGTAGGTCCCGTCGATGACGAGAGCCCGCCGTCTAAACCGGCCACTCCGGTTCTGACTAATATCGGAAATGGTGAAATCCCTATAAGCTGGTCACCGAATCCTGAAAATGACATAGCCGGCTACCGTCTATACCGTACCGAAAACAGTGATATTCTCGAAAATTACCAGGTCATTTTTGACTCAACAATTACAGAATATATAGACAAGGGGCTCGATTATGCCACAAAGTATTATTACCGGGTTGCAGCGTATGATTTTTCCACGAACGAAAGCCCGATAAGCGACCCTGTTTTCGGAACTCCGTATAATACTTTACCTCCGGGTATACCTCAAAATGTTTTTGTCGTTGCCCGCAATATCAGTTTTCCGGAATTTGAAATTACATGGAATCCAAACAATGAATCGGATTTGCAGGGTTATAAAATTTACCGGGGTAAGGAATTTAACTTTCCGTGGGATGAATCCACCCTGTTAGATTCGACTGCTTATAGTTTTTATTCAGATATATATGTTTTTATGGATACTGTATACTATTACAAAATAACGGCTTACGATAAAGGCGGTTTGGAAAGCCAGCCGTCCAACCCGGAGTCTGATGTAGCGTTATCTCCGCCAGCTTTGTTATCCCCGATTAACGATGAATTTGCGTCATCACTACCCACTTTTTCGTGGGATCCGGTGGACAATACGGTGCAATACAAAGTCTTTTTACAAACGTCAAGCCAGGGCGGTGAAATTTGGAGTATAACTGTTGATAATACACAGACATCGGTTCAATACACCGGAACCACAGCCCTGGAATCAGGTAGATTATATTACTGGAAAGTAGCTACTATAACAAAAGATCCGATAGGAATGAACTCGTTTTCTAATATCCAGAGATTTCGAGTACAATAACTATCCGGTATTCTTTTTTGTGATTACCACAGGTTTTGTAAATTGCGCCCTTTCTCAAAGGAAAATTTTAAATTTCACCGGGGAAATAATGACAACCCGAAATTTAAAACTGAGGGGCAATTTAAAAATACGCTCTTAAAGGGGAACATTACTAAAAACATCATCGTTCTCGCAATTCCGATTATTACTGCCAATATTATTGCTAATGCGTATTATGTTGTTGATATGATTTTTGTAGGCAGATTGGGACCTTCCGCATTAGCTGCTGTCAGTATGGGCGGGATTCTGATGTCGCTGACCTGGACTCTTCAAGTAGGACTGACTATCGGCGCATCATCTCTGACAGCACGTTTTTACGGCGCCCGTGATAACGATATGGTCGAACGGATTGTCATTAATTCTCTATTTTTGGCGTTTATTATAGCTTTTTTCTTGTTCATTTTCGGTATTTTCGGAACTCCCGCATGTCTTCGCCTCCTGGGAAGCTCAGGAGAGGTTTTAAGTCTCGCAATTACATATACAAGAATCGTCTTCTGCGGTGCCGGTGGATTGATATTCTTATTTGTGATCAACTCTATGTTAAGAGGCAGCGGTGACGTAAAAACACCCATGATTACATTAGGTATCTCATCAATTCTCAATATTATTTTAGACCCATTGTTAATTTTCGGACTGGGACCGTTTCCTGAACTCGGTGTCAAAGGTGCTGCAATTGCGACAGTTACCGGTCAGGCGATAGGCGCTTTATGTAACTTCATTATTCTTTTTAAAGGCTATTCAAGAATTAAAGTATCTTCCCGGTTTGCCGCGAAAAACTTTTCCGGGCTTAAACATAGTACTCGGGCCTTAATGGCATCAGTTAAGCCGGATTTGCGTATTTTTAAGACAATAATAAAAATATCTATACCCGGCTCGATGCAAAATTTGATTTACTCCATCAGTGGGCTTGTTCTAATGCGCATGGTGACTATATTCGGCACTCCAGCGGTGGCGGCTTACGGTATCGGTTTAAGACTCGACATTATGATAATGCTTCCGGGTTGGGCTCTCGGCGCAGCAGTTGCCACTATTCTCGGACAGAATCTCGGAGCGCAGCAGCCGGAAAGAGCAGAAAAAACCGCCTGGCACGGAGCCGGATTGTATTTAGGTCTGCTTCTAATATTGTGCAGTGGGTTGTGGGCAGGCGCACCGCAGGTCATATCACTTTTTAACAATGATCCCGTGGTTATGTCAATCGGTAAAGACTATATCCGCATCGTTTCTGTAGGTTATCTTTTTCTTTCGTTCTCATTAATATTAAATATGGCGATGAACGGCGCCGGGTATACTTTTATCCCGATGATTCTTATCGCAGCCGCTCATCTTGGTTTACGCATACCGGCAGCTTTTGTATTAATGAAATTCATGCGCATGGGAACTCAAGGAATATGGGTCGCTATTGCGGGTTCAATCATTTTACAGGCATTTCTCGCAGCTGCATGGTTCTACCGCGGTAACTGGAAACGAAAGAAGGTCGCGTGATCGATCCGACAACGAATACACTTAAATAACTTACAGAACGTTGATATATTTAAATATCTGGTCAAACTGCTTGTATATGAACATGCATTGTATACTTTTCAATATTTTGAGCGTAAGGAGGAAAGACATAATGAGTAATGTGCGAATGCTTAATAGATGTATTTTTCTCGGTATTGTACTGGTATTTGCAGCGGTTCCGGTTTCGGGTCGGCAGATTTTGACCGAGCACGAACAAAGCGGTTACGAAAATTACACAAGTTATGAAAATATGATGAAATTTTTATTGGATATAAAGGCTGCTTCCACAGAAATGCAGTTGGGGATTGTGGGCAAGGCATTGTTAGGTCGTGAAATCCCATATGCGGTGTTCAGCAGACCGGCAATATCCAAACCGTGGGAAGCGCTTGTTTCAGGCAAACCGGTTGTGGTGCTTGCGGCAAATATTCACGGTAATGAACGAACCTTGCGTGAATCAAACATGATACTCATCCGGGAGCTTGCGACCAAAGGAACGGAAATGAATAAGCTGCTCGATGATCTTGTAATACTAATGGTTCCTTCAATCAACCCGGACGGGTTCAATGCTCAGCCGCGTGCCACAAGAGGCAACGCTTTGGGAGTTGATTTGAACAGGGATTACATGAAATTGGAGCAGCCGGCTCTGGTTGCGTATGTTCAAAATATTTGGCATGCCTGGCATCCGCATATATTTGTCGACGGGCATAACGGCGGGTCTTATCCGTATAATATTAATTACCATGGTCCGTGTGTTGCATCAGCAGACCGGCGGTTGGAACTGCTTTGTGACAGGGAGATTTACCCGTTTATTACTAAGAAAATGGAAGAAAACGGGTACAAAGCCTGGTACTATAGCGGAGGCGATAGAGAGCAGTGGAGAGTCGGCAGCTTTGATCCACGCAGCGGTAAAAATTACGCACCTTTCGTTAACTGCATCTCAATTCTGTTCGAGTCTCCCGGCGGGCAGGACATGGAAACGGCTGCGAAAAGCGGCTTGGTGGCTTACAAGGCAATCCTGCAGTATGTTTCGCAGAACGCCGATAAAGTTAAGATGCATGTGGAACGTGCAAGAAGAGAAACAATAGAAATGGGTAAATCCGCCGCCGGGGATGTGGTCGTTCAGATGAAGCATGTAGCGGAAGATTACAAAGTCTCGTACGAAATAGCTGAGGGCAGAGGCGAAGACCGGAGAATAATAAAGGTTACCGGCGCTGAAATTATCAAAAAACCTGTCGCAACAAAAACACGCCCCCGCCCGTACGCTTATAATTTAGAAGATAGGGCGGTGGAGGCAATTGAATTATTGAAACGGCATAATATTACTGTCGAGGTTCTTCAGAAAGACGCG
>LJUD01000105.1 GCA_001304035.1 bacterium SM23_31
ACTCCCGACCGGGGGCGGGAAAACAGCGATTGTATCGGAAATGGTATCCAGGGCAACGGATCGCGGCTTTACCTCCTGGTTTATCGTTCCGCGAAACAATCTCCTCGACCAGGCATCGGAGCACTATTCCCGTTGGAAAACCCCCCATTCCATAATCGGATACGGCAGAAAAGAAAGCCGCGCATTTAAGGCGCATGTCGTATCCAGCGACACTTTAATTCGGCGGTACGATAAAATTAAGGTATGGCCGGACCTCCTTATTTTCGACGAGGCCCACGTCGCGGTAAAAAGACAGGTTGAAATAATACGCATATGCAACCAGGAACGGGAAAAGATAGGCAAGCCACCCGCGAAAGTAATCGGCATGACCGCAACCCCGGAATTGCTTTCCGGGATGGGTCTCCACATTTCCGGCGGTGGTCCGTACGAGGACATAGTCTGGGGTGAATCAATACCCTCCCTTACAGCAGGCGGGTACCTCTGCCCCCTCCGCTATTTCTGCCCCCCTCCTCCTGAAGGAATAGAAAGCTTACACCGCCGTGGTACCGATTTCGATTCGGACGAACTGGACGCCCTCCTCGAAAAAAAGAAGGTATACGGTGATGCAATCAACCATTACCGGAAACACGGCAAGATAAAAAAAATATCCTATTCCTTCCCCGGGTCCGCAACGGTGCAACACAAGAAAAACTACGCCAAGGGAAAACCCGCCCTGATATTCCTGCGCTCCGTGAAAGCCGCACACGAAATGGCCGAAAAGTTCAACGCTGCCGGGTTTTCCTTCTATTGCATAGAGGGAAAAATGAAAAAAGGCCGGATCCGCGAACTAATCCAGGCCCTCCGGGACGGACTTATTGACGGCCTCACCAATTGCGACATTGGCACCTACGGCCTTGACATCCCCCGGATAGAATACGGCGCCTCTCTGCGTCGCACCTTGTCCCGCGCCCTGTACTTCCAGAAAGTCGGGCGGTGCCTGCGGATATTCGAGGAGCGGTGGTGCCGGTCCTGTGGTCATCTGTTCTACTCCGCCTATTGTCCGGGGTGCGGAAAAGAGGGGGATCTCGTGTACAAGAAGGAAGAGGCGTGGTTTTTCGACCACGTCGGGCTGATAGATGAGCATTACCACCCGGATTATCCCGGGGTACCGCTTTTCTATCTGGACGACCCGGGCTGGAATTTCTACGGCAACCAGAAACGAAAACGCATGAAAAAACCGGACCGGCAGATTGCCTGCCCGTATATGGAGTATATGACGTGCTTCAAGAAAACGTGCACCGGCTGTAAGTACCTACCAGCAGGGGGGCAAAAGAGAAAGCCCGATGTCATACACATCGACACCGAACTCCAGGAGGCGAAAAAACCCGCTGCCGTCCCCATGGCTGAGCGCGACCCGGAAGAAAGGCGCGAGTACTCCGAAAGGATAGCGAAAAACATACAGGAATACACAACCCCAGACGAGTCCCCCGGTCCTGTTGAAAGAATGCTACAGATAGCCGAAGACCTGGGCCGCTCCCCTATGTGGGTGTACTACTCCCTGGCAGGAAAAAACGGCAAGCAGGAAGAAAACAAGCCGGTCGATGTCCCGCTCCTGTTCGCTATCCAGAGGGCCACGGGGTATAAAACGGGGTGGGTATGGTATAAGCGGAAGGAGCTGGAAAGGAAAATGAAAAAATAGTGATATAATTTCACCCTACCCCTTGACTTTTCACACACCCGGTAGTATATTGTTAATATGAGGGTTGCGGAAAGCAACAGGAAAAGGAGAACGGGATGAAAGAGATTAAGATTAAATATAATTTAAGCTGGATAATGACAAGGGCTGGGGAATTAAGAAGACTGGGAATGAGTAAAAGCACCGCGCTGGTTGCCGCATGGGCCGAAGAAAAAGCAAAATATGATGTTACGGTAGCGTTTCCGGCATTAAATAAAAATGATTGGTTATCCGATAACGACAAAGAAATTGAAAGAAAGCGCAACGTTGAAAAATGTCGCATCTATAAAATAGTAAAGCTTACTAAAAAAGAATGGAACGAAATTACAAACAGCCTGCTTGAATCCAGGGATTCCTTGTGGGAACAAATCGGAGGCTGCCGGATCGATGATGAAAGCTTGCTTGACGGATTAAAAAAATGGTCCGATGAATGGGTCCAGGTTATAAGAGAACACGCCCATATCAAAGTCGTCAAAGTTGAATGTAAAGGATATGACCCTATTTATGTTAATACAGAAGGTTACAGCTACGCCAGATATGTTGGCCGCGGTGACTTAACCCTTACAGCATAGACCAAACCATACCACCCCGGTAGGCCACGCGCCTACCGGTACCGGATCAACCGGAACCCCCCGTCCTCGGTTTCCTTGACAATCCAATACTTGGCACCCTTCCCTGTGAAGGTATCCGCAACCCGTATCTGGTTGGGCCTTATGTCGTCACCTATGGTCTTCACCTCGAAAAACCAGGCGGTAAAATATCCATCCTCATTCCCCAGGGATATCAGGTCCGCGCCCCCTCCCCCGTCTTTCCTTTTCTTGCCCTTCAGCGGCGGCGGTATCCCGTACGGTACCCACTGCCCCTTGAACTGCGCCCACCCGGTCGGGTTGTCAAATAGCATTCTTTCTGGCCATGTTTCCGCGTGGTAGATAGTAAATAGTGCCTTTACCTCTGCATGAGTCATGCGGCATTATAGCACGGAAACACCACGCCCGGGGAATATTTTTTTTAAAAATAATGTGACTTTTTTCACCCTACCCCTTGACTTTTCACACACCCGGTAGTATATTGTTAATATGAGGGTTGCGGAAAGCAACACGGAAAGGATTGATTATGAAGAATGCAAGAACCGCGAGAGAAATTAGAAAACAAGCCTTAAGAAACATGGTAACATTTTTCCAGGGGAAAGTATCCTGGATGATAAAAAATAAAGAAAATATGCATCACCTTAGAGAGGCGGTAAACCATAGCCATTTCATATTTCTTGAATTAAGGAAAGCAGAGACCGGGAAGGGATTCTCTTATTATGAAAATATTGAAAATAGCATGAAACACTAAACCCCGGGGATCCTCCCGGTAATGCAGCCGTAGCCGGTCACAAGCCCGGATAAATGCAGAGTGAAGGAGGGAATTATGAAGACATTAAGAAGAAGAGAAGCCAGAAAAAAAGAAGCAATTCAGGATATCATTATATGTTCTGAAAAATACCGGGACGGGAGCCGGTTTATTTTCGTGTCTTCTTTGGCTGATATAGCCTTTGATTATGATGTTTCACGTGAGACTCTCAGAAGGTATCTGAGGGAAGAAGGCTACAAAACCCGCTTAAACGAAATTCATTCCGAGTACGGAAATCAAGAAATTCTTGATTTCGAAAAAAAATAAACCCAGTCCCCAGGGTTAAGGGGAGAGGAGAGGGAAGCATGATAACTATCGAAGCAACCGTCAAAAAAATAGGTAATTGTTGGTATCTTGAAAATGATTTTATTGGCCAATTGCCCGCCGTAATACAAACAAAAAAGCAAGTGGAAGGGTATCTAAATAAAAAGGCAAAGGAAAAGTACCCAAATAAAACAATAAATGTAATTATTCATTTCAAAAAAGCTGGTAAATATGAAAGCGAAATGAAAGCAGGAGGAAGATAAATGAAACTAACAAACCAAATGATAGTAGAACTTAACCGAAAAATCAAAAACGCCTTCGACTATACAACGGATCACGAGTTCAGCAAAACAGACAGCCTCGCGTATATCAGCCACAGCGAAGAAAAAGGCGTTTTCCTTGTGATAGTTAATTATTCAAGGCGCAACACTGACACCACCGCCCTGATAAACAAGGCGACTGGGTGGAAATGGGAAAAAACCGAAGTGATGTTATGGAGCCTTTCCGAGGGTGCAATCGAGTACTACGGAGCGCATGAGGAAGATGAACACATGAAAGCTTACTACGTCTACGACACGGAGCTAAAACAATTCGACTTTGCGGGCGTGTACGATCAATACGGCCCCTACAAGGGCGTAGAACCATGGGACGATCACGGCGGGGATTACCCCCATGAATTCGTGGGAAAACCGGATCTGTACCACTATGAAAGCCCGGACAACCCACATATAAAAATGGCCAATATGCACGGGTTTAAAAACCTTGAATTTCCAGGCCATAATATCCACCGCCTTAAAATGGCAATAAACAGAGTGGACGGCGTTAACGATTGCTATGTGAGTTTCGCTCATGAAGGCGATTATAAAATCGGAGTATTCGTGCTACATGAAGGGCAGTTGTATCCGCCACCAAATGACGATATTTACACCGCCCACGTCCCGGCAGGGATAGAGGTTGTGAAGTTTTCATCATTCAACCTTGATGATTTTGTGGCGCAGCTTGACCACTACCGGAAAACCGGGAAAGGAGCGTGATCCGTGATAGCACTTAACATGAAAGAAATTGAATCACAGCCAGAACAGGAATTGATCACCGTTCAAGATGTAAAGGACTGTGGCGCGGCAATAAGAGAAAATATGAAATTAACCGCTGGTATGCTGAAAGACGGGACGAAATACTCCCGGGCGCTAATAAATGCTATTGAAAAAAGGGATTTGATATGCCGACGGATAGCAGAAAATTATTTTATAATTATAAGAGGAGAAAAGGCATGAAAAAAACATGGACCGAAACTATGAAAGAATACAGCACAACCTTTCGGTATTCACCGAAAGAAATGGCCGCAATTATGCACGTACACGTTAATACATACCGGAAGTGGGAAAAGGGGCAAAGTACCCCGGACAAAATTAGACGGAGGTATTATCTTAGTAAAATACAGCACGCATTTACTGCCGACCTGAATCAGCAAAAAATGTGGCTGGATAACGAGATTAAAAAAGCAAGCGAGGAAAAGGAGGAATAAAAAACCAAGCCGGCAGGTCAAAAGATCTGCCGGCTATGGCGGAGTTATGATCGGCTTTTACCCCGATTAATTATATTTTTCATCTATAATTAAAATCTGTTCATTATACCATTCACGCGCCTGCGTTAAGGCATCTTCTGAAGGAATCCCTTGTATTTCAAGCCCCTGTCTTTTCATTACTGCCTTATTAGCAAGCTCATTTACCGCGCGGGCTTTTTCCGCTTCTTTTTCCTGAACAGTAAGCGCCTGTACACGCTGCGCCTCAAGCTGCTGCGATATCTCTGCCCGTTGTGCTGCATTCAGGTCCTTCTCTTCTATCGCCACAACAGGCGGTTGTTCTCCGAAGTCATAGGTTGCCTTTTCCCATATCCCGTCATCATATACCCAGAAAACCCTCCCGGTAAAATTGGGGATGTGGTTCCCGTCTACATCAAGAAGAAAAGCGGGGTGAAGGGCGCCCTTTTCTTCTGATAGCCTTTGTATTTCCTCATCGGTTTTCGCTATCTCGTACCGCGTAGGCTCGAAATATACCGGCCTTTCCCGGGTCAATTGCTCAATTCTTTTTTTCCTGTATGCCTCAATATCCACCAATTCCGATTCTATGCCGCGTATCTGCTCTGCGTATTTTTCAAGCTGCCCCGTCTCTTTTCTATTCGGCACGGCAGGAATGCGAACTCTTACAACTTTCATAATCTCAGCTATCGCCTTCCTTACCGTGCTCGCATGTGTAGTAAGATCGCCTATCCTTTTGATACGCGAGTCCTCCGCGATAAGCGGGGCAATTGCCTTTTTCGTTTCGGCTGGATCTATTGAAAGTTTTCCGAATCCTGTAATTATATTGTATCCCTTAATTTCCCTGTATATAACTGTCTGCATGATTCCCTCCTTAATACCTGATACCGAATTTTGTGGCAACGTTCACCATGCGGGTTTCGGTTGCTGTGTTAACGACCGTGGAAGCGTCGAAAGTGACCGTACGAATGAGAGTTGATCCGGTAGTAGACACATCGGACGCGGATCCTGCCGTGGTGAATGCGAAGGCCCCGATATCGGATCCGCCGAGAAGACTATTGAGTCTTGCATCGAATGCACCCGTAATATTTTCAATCGCGAAATCCTGAACACTCCCCAGGTCACGGCTTGCCCCGTCAGGGTCCACGCTTGCGGCTACATCGAGCCCCCTGAGCGCATAGCCCCTGGTATCCGGTAGAATAAGATAAGCCCCCGATACATTACGTACTACCCCAGAGGCATCGTCCGAACGATAAAAAGCCGACGCGGTTGGGTTCGCGGTATCACCGACATACACCGCCGCGTCAAGTTCCGGGTAGTTGGCCCTGAGTATTCCCTGCCCGTTCAACAACAACACCCGGTCCCCGGTAATACTCGGATCGTCATCCTTCCACCAGATAACACCCTCCCCAGGGGAACCTGATATTTTCCGTATTGCATCCAGGAGCTGTGACGTTCCCGGCGCCTCCGTTACCGCGTCCGGGGTCAATCCCGCCGCGTCCATCAATGCGTAGCGTCCTCCCCAGATGTCGTCAATTAACGCCTTTATGATCTCGGTACCATCTGCGGTACCTGCGCCGGTTGCGTTGATTGATAACGTATCCGGGAAGGCTGCCCCGTTTGTGTATGTAAAAGTTGAAAGATAATTTATCATAATTTTTTCCTCCTTATAACCAGCCCGTTGCCTGGTCTCGTAATGCACCGCCGGCAAGTTTATTGTAGGTGTATCCATCGGTTAATATGTCCCCGCTATATATTCCTATCGCTCCGCTTGAAACTATATCCGTCGTATTGGAACTGAAACTATTAGTATTAAACACACGTATAAAAGACGAGTCAAAAATAGCAATAGCCCTGTCCATATTATTAAATGTACATGTACTTACACCACCTTGGCAGGTGAAAAACGAAAACCTGCCGAAATTATTAAAGTTGGCAGATGTGGCTGTAATATTTTCGAGATTAACACTGTTTACATTTTTAATGTTTAAAATATTAGTAGTTGCCGTATAAGAAACCGATGATGAAAAAGTAAAATTGTCTATAAGCACATCTGATGAACACGAAAGAACAACAAAGCTTTCTATATCAGCAACAGACGTATTGATTATTGCCGGCTCTCCCTTTATTATAAGGTTACCGCCGCAAAAACCAACAAAGTATAAACTACTATCTATGTTATGCGTGCCGGACTTGAAAGTAAAGGTAAGGGTCTTATCACATAACATTTTCGGCTGTGCGTCAATAAGCGCTTGAATCTGCGCAACCGTCAACCCGGTCGCGATCTCAACCTCCTTATCCGCTGTAAGAAAAAAAGCATTCCTGAAATAGGTTGCATACTTCGATACGGGCGCATTGTGTTCTTTCGGACTTAGAGAGTCCCTTGAAACATAACACAAGTCAGTGCTCTGTAGGTCTCCTGGTAATGGTGGAAATTGGAATAATGCTTCCTGTGCCATAATTTTTCCCTTTCTATACGTACACGACTACTAAGCCCGCCCATGTGAAAAGCGGCTTGTAAGTCAATATTATCGTCTCGAATTCCTGTCGCCTGTTCGCTGGAATTTCCACCGGTTCTATAGACAGCAATTGCCCTTGTTCGGACGTGGTAACCTGAACGCCTGTTGAGGTTACCACGTTTTTCCCGTCGGATGTGACTACTTCCACGACATCCGCCCTGGTTGCATCGCCGCCGACGAAAAAAATAAAAGGCCATGAATCCGGGTCCGTGGGTATATTATATGTCTTTTCTACCGGTCTTAATCCTTGAAAATATCCGGTGACCGCAAGCGGATCGCCCACGTAGGCATTGGGATCGCCGAGGCCAAGGTATACCGGCACCCCTGAATAGATAGGGCCATTAACAAGCAGATATCCCCCGGCCTGTCCACAATATGCGCCCGGATCCCCGACATACGCGTTGAGGGGGTCACCCGCAACAAGCTGGTATGTCTGGTTAAGAATAATATTCGGATCCACTGCCGGTGAATTCTGATGAACCTGGACGTCGAACCCGGCCCGCCGCAGGGCGCTTTCAAGGTTGTCCTCGCTGCCGGTCCCGCCTTTTTCATATATCTTCACGGCAAGGGCGGCGATTCTTTCCTCTTCGGTGAGCGTGTCCTTGGTGATTATTCCATATTCCCTTTCAAGGTCCGAAAGTATCGGTGTGTTGTATGGATCCCTTATGTATTTAAGCTTTTCGAGAAAAACCCGCGCATCTTCCATGGACAGCGACAAACCGTCAAAGAAAAGGTCCAGGTCCCCGTCTTTTTCCGGGACCCATAGCGGGCCGGGCGGCAGAAGTCCGTCAATCATCCTGCGTGAAACGTTAGACAGAGACATACGACACCCCTCCGTTTTTTCCAAGTTCGCCGGGTCTCATAGCATAGATAGAAATCGGAACGCCCGGTGTAACGGCAAAGCCTACACCTTCCACACTTCCCCCGTAGCTCCTGACAACCTCATGAACAACACACGACACCGACGTGGTGGTAATTATATCATTCCTATCCACCTCGGAGTCAAGCCCGGTCACAAAGGGTCGTATATTCTGGAAGTACTGTGACACCCCGGTTTCTATGTCTGCCTTGACCTGTGCTTCCAGTGCCGGGTCGACCTGGAGATTAACCACGGTGACGAAAAATGAAGTCCTGGAAATCGATATGACAAAAAGCGTATCATTCGTAAGCCCCAGCGGTTGGTTTGCAATCCCGGTCACGGGATCCGTAATTATTGCCGCCTCGACCTCATCAAGCAGGCTTTGTGGTGCTATCCCGTCCGGATCAATATCCTCGGTAGCTTGTACGTATACCGTACGCTCCGGAGGGACACTTGAGC
>LJUD01000106.1 GCA_001304035.1 bacterium SM23_31
TTGTAAATTATATAAAGAAGAGCGTGCTTTTTTTAAATAAGGGGAAGGGATTTTTGTTAATCCCTTCCCCTTTATACTTTGTTTTGTTTCATTGATTTAAGATTGACAATCGTAAATCCAATGTTTATCGGATTAGGTTAATCCTCCTTGTAATTGTGGCATTGTCTTTAAAAATTTTAACAAAATAAATACCTCCATTATAATTAGAAAGATTAATTGTGCCGAGAGAAGTTTTGTTTTCATAAGTAAGTACAAGCTTGCCAAGAATATCATAAACAGATACTTGCGAATTTTCAGCATTTTTAATATTTATAAATCCATTAGTAGGATTAGGATAAACCTGAACAGGATGAACAGGATCAAGCGCAATCGAATTTGGCATACCTGTTGACTCATCTTCGTGAAGAGCAAGAATCTCTTCGGCAGTCAGAGCTATATCATAAATACGAATATCGTCAAACCTACCTTTAAAGTAGTTTCCCCACAAAGTACTTTCTCTACCGATAGTTAAAGAATCGGTATTTCCTGAAGCCAGTGTTCCGGCTCTCTCTTTTGTGGCTGCAAGTATTCCGTTGAAATAAATATCATTGTTTGTACCATCATGAACCATAACAACGTGAGTCCATGTATTTAAGGGAAGAACTTCTGGATCGGAATCCATATCGCTAATGTCTCCATCGGCAACTTTTGTTGTCCAAACGGTTTTGCCATGCGAAGGTAAAGATGCTTTCCATCTGCCGTTCCAGCTTCCTTGCGAAATTAGATAATATTCACCGGTAACAACAAATTCCGGAACCGTAAGCCAGAAGCTAAGAGTAACATAATCCGAAGTATTCAGACTTGTACTTTGCGGTACGAGAATATAGTTGTCAACGCCATCGAATTCGTAAGCGCTGCTTGCATTGCCAAAGCGGTCTTCAACAAGTGTTGCGCCAAAAACCTCACCATCGTTGGCATTAGCTGTTTCATCGTCGGCATTACCACTAAATGTGTAATGTGCAACAAGTCCGGGTTCTACAATCTGTTCTACTGATTCAAATTCATAAAGCGCAAGAACCTCTTCGGCAGTCATACCATAATTGAAAATACTAATATCGTCTAACTTACCTTTTAAGTAGTTGCCCCACAAAGTACTTTCCCTGCCGATAGTTAAAGAATCGGTATTTCCTGAAGCCAGTGTTCCGGCTCTCTCTTTTGTAGCTGCAAGTATTCCGTTGAAATAAATATCATTGTTTGTACCATCATGAACCATAACAACGTGAGTCCATGTATCTAAGGGAAGAACTTCCGGATCGGAATCCATATCGCTAATGTCTGCATCGGTTTTTGTTGTCCAAACGGTTTTGCCATGCGAAGGTAAAGATGCTTTCCATCTGCCGTCCCAGCTTCCATGCGAAATCAGATAATATTCACCGCTAGTAACAAATTCCGGAACCGTAATCCAGAAGCTGACAGTAACATAATCCGCAGTATTCAGACTCGTACTTTGCGGTACGAGAATGTAGTTGTCAATTCCGTCAAATTCGTAAGCGCTGTTTGGATTGTCAAAGCGGTCGGCAACAAGTGTTGCACCAAAAACCTGACCATCGTTGGCATAAGTTGTTTCATCGTTGGCATTACCACTAAATGTGTAATGCGCAACTCTTTCCTGAGCAAAAGTTGATATTGAAAACAATAAAACTAATGCTGTGGAAATTCCTAGTGTAATGTAATTTTTTCTCATAATTAATAAATTTAAGTTATTAAAAAAAAATGTTAATTGGTATTCGTATTTACTATTGTTGATTTACGATTTATTATTGTTAATTTTCAAATTTAAAACTCTTTATGCAACCCGCGAATGAAGGCGCGGGCTGAAATTGTAGCACTTAACTTTTTTTAACACTGACAGGTCTTTCAGACACTGTCAGGTTGCGTTGTGCTTCACTTTTCACTCTTCACTTATTCTATTAAAACCATTTTCCTTGTCTGGCTGAAATCACCGGCTTTTATGTGATAATAATATATTCCACCGGCAAGTTTGGCAGCATTAAAAATAATTTCATAAGTTCCTTTTTCAAATTTTTTATTTACCGGTTCAGAAATCAGTTCGCCAAATTGATTATAAATGGTAATATTTACATTTTGCATTTTAGGTACAGAAAACTGAATTGTTGTGCTTTTGGTAAATGGATTCGGATAGTTTTGATGCAAAATTACCTTATGTTCAATTTTCAGTAAAGTCTCATCAATTGAGGTATTAATATTATAAAGATCTTGAATTTCATTATACGATAAGGCATAATTATAAATCCTGATTTCATCAAGAACACCTTTGAAATTATAGTTGCTAACTTCTGGAAATGCCTGTCCGAAAAGCAAATCAATAGATGTTTGCTTTATCAAGCCGGAAAATGTTGAAAAGGCGTTTAATTTGCCATCAATATAAATTTCATAATCGTTGCCATTATAAACGCAGGTAATATTATAGAATTTGTCCAATTCCAAAATTGTTTCAGTATCCAAATCTTTAATTCCATCGTCTGATTTTACAGTATAGCGTAATGTTTTTTCAGGTACAATTGACACTTTCCATCGGTTTTCCCAGTTGCCATGCGAAATTGGATATGCTTCGCGCTCATAAAAACTTTCAATTTTCATTAAAAAATTCAGAGTAATTGATTCCTGAAAATTCAGAATAGTACTATTTGGTACAAGTATGTAATCATTTATTCCGTCAAAATAATAAGCGCTGTTTGGGTTTCCAAATCTATCGTTGGTAAGTGTTGCGCCATAAGCCGTGCCGTTGTTATTAAAACCGCTTTCATCATTAGCATTAGCATTAAAAGGATAATATCCCACCAAATCGCCGCTTTGCTGAAAGGAAAAATCCCGTACAAGCATGCTTATACTATCAATAGCTTGTCCGTTGTGTTGGTCTTCTACTATACAAAATATTTTATATGTACCTTCGGTACCGGGAGCTGTCCAGTTTATTTGGTCATCGTTACCACTAATTGTTCCTCCGTTGGAACTCCATGTATAAGTTAATTCTTCGTTATTTTCATCGCTTGCATTGCATATTATTTGCGATACAGCATTCAAATCAACTTTTCGTGGGTCGGCGATAATATCGGAAATTATAGGATCGTAATTAATAAATTCTACAACTTCAATAGAAAGTTCAGCCGAAGATTGTCCGCTGTTGCCATCGTCAATTATGCAGGTAATTATTTGTGTGCCGGTTATGTCGGGTGCTATCCATGTAATTGTGGTTCCGTTTCCGTTAATTGTTCCTGCGTTTGCCGACCAAGTATATGTTATATTGTCATTATCAAGATCTTCGGCAGCACAAAATATTCCGGCACTTTCACCATTAGAAACAATTTGTTTATCGGCAGATAAGCATTTTATTCTTGGTGGATAATTTTCTACTGTAAGTCCTGAGTTATAATCGACCACAACTCCATTAATAAGTGTTTTATTCAAATCATAAGTAAGAATGCCGCCGGCAGGGGCAAGAACAAGTAGAACTGCACTATCGGCAGGGATAGGAATCATGGTTAATCCGGTTACATAGGTATCTAATATATTATTGGAAACAGCATCGTATAAATCAAAAGAATCGTTACCCAAGTCAAGTTCAACAAGCTGTTCTTCCTGATAAGGATTAAAATATAAATATGTTTGATAGGAATTATTCTGAAAATAATCGGTTTTATTAAGATCAAGCCTTAAAACCATTGGGATATTTGTAGTATCTATAATAGCACCAAAAATTCCGACATGTGAAGATCCGTAAAGTGCCAGATTTGTTTCACCCCAGTTTCCGCTAATAGCATCGCCTGTGGCATAAGGGCTAATGCCCAGCCATGTTTCGCGCATAGATTCATGAGCAATATACGAATTCGGATCGTATTGATGTGCCCACTCTTCGCTGTCCTGATTTTCATCGGGCAGATAATTGGGGTAAAAAAGTCGCGAGGCATTTGATACATTGAGCATCCATTTGCCGAGAATACGCGCAAACCGGTCATCGTAACGAATCATAGGAATCAGAGCACCTGCTTGTTCAAATCCGTTCATTATAAAAGCATAGCCAAGATCAGTGGCTTCGCCTATCAGTCCATCGCAATCGTAACCGCCCCAGTTTCCAAGAGTAGCTCCCCAGTTGCGGACATTTCCGGTGGGCGTAAAGCACCAGTTTGTTAGTTTCTGAATATCGTAAGAAGTTCCTATTTCGGCATTCATTCTTGCTGCAATATAAACTCCATAAGGTAATTGAAGTTCATACGAGGGATTTCCTGTGTAATTCACAAGAAATTCTATTGCCCATTCAGCGCCGGCAAGATATTTATTTTCATCGGTTTCTACGAAAGCATTGTAAAGAATCCACGCAATAGCGCCGGCGGCTTCGGGTTCAGTAACACCGCTTGAATTTGGTGTCATGCCTGAAAGATACCATGCACGATAATTCATATAAGGTGCTGTCCATGGAGTTGCGCTTCCTCCCATTGCCACAACGGCTTCTAACCAACGGTCGGCAACCGTTGAAAATTGATATTCAAAATCGCCGGTACCCGGATACATATCGTACAACTGATAGAAAAATATATTTGGCATTGTTTCGTACCACCAATCATTACCGCTACTTGTCGAGGGGTGATTTAGATAAACATTTTCCTGCGGACGTTTATTAAAATACTCTTCGCACATTAACACCCAGTTATTTCCGTTTTGCGAACTTTTATCAATTCCTACCAGGCTGGCGCTGATAACAGCCGGCAAAACATTAATTCCTTCGCCGTTTGTTTGGTATGGTGTGCCAACTACCGTATGCAAGCCAAAACTTTCATGTTCGGGATAATTTATATTATTTGTGCGAATAAAAATCAGAGGGAGATAATCACCGGTAAGTTCAAGGTCAAACACTAATTCGTCGTAACCAATTGCAACCTGTTTCCAATCCCGCATTTCATAAGGTGCAGGCATATTCGGCATTAATTCAATTCTATCAATAGTAATTGACTCGCCTGATTTACTTAGGGTTGTTAATCCCTGAGCATTTAGGTCAGAAGCCATAAATTCTATTACCATAAAAATTATTCCTAAACAGAAGTTTTGTTTTATGGTTAATTTTTGCATCTTTTTAATTCAGATTTACTATTATTTAATTTCAAGTTTCTGGTATGTTGAGACATTGCATGCAATATCTTTACACAGAGATATCAAAATTCCAATTTCAATAATTCGGGTTTTGTACTAAGTTTGGATTCAAATCAAGTTCGCGTTGAGGAATTGGGAAAAGTTCATGTTTACCATTTTCAAATCCTGTTTTTCCGTGCGCTATCATTACATCATTGGCAATGCCCCACCTTACGAGGTCGAAAAATCGCTTTCCTTCAAAACCGAGTTCTACTCTTCTTTCGTGCCTTATTGCATTTATCATTTCAGTTTTACTTAATCCGGTT
This sequence comes from bacterium SM23_31, assembly GCA_001304035.1. GTDB lineage: Bacteria > SM23-31 > SM23-31 > SM23-31 > SM23-31 > SM23-31. The sequence continues at coordinate 5,451 of LJUD01000106.1, forward strand.
ACAGGAGGAAGAGCATTTACAGGGTCTTCTGCCTGCGCCCTTGCCCTTGCCCTGATTCTTTCTAGCACAATTTCGGCTTCGGTTATCATGTTTAATTCTGCAAGAGCTTCGGCTTGCCAAAGAAGAACTTCGGCAAATCTTATTGCTGTGAAATTTAAGCCCCCGTCAGCTCTTGCCGGACACTCATCAGTTGGCTGAATGTATTTTTTAGGGCTGTATCCGGTTTCGGAATATGAGCCATCTGCAGGGTATGTTCCGCCAAACCAGTCATTTCCCGGACGACCGATTGTAAAGTCAAGTCTTGGGTCGCGTGTGCCGTTATCATCGTTACCTTCAAATTCATCGACAAAATTTTGAGTTGGTAGATTAAATTGCCAGCCTCCACCATAGAGCTGAGGTGCACAAATTTGGTTCAAAGCATTTCCGAGTCTTGGCGAAGCTCCTGTCAGATGTTGGATTTCCCAGACGGATTCCTGATTGTTCTCTGTACTAATATTAAAATTATCAGAATAATTGGGCATCAAAGCGTAATTGCCAATACTTTCAACCAGTGCGGCTGTGTTTGCTGCCTCTTGCCATTTTTCCTGAAAAAGATAAACTTTGGCAAGTAAAGCTGTTACTGCGCCTTTTGTAGCTCTGCCGGTATTTTCGGCATCGTAAGAAGCCGGTAGCCTGTCAATTGCAGCCAGACAATCTGATTCAATGCTTTCCCATGTTTCGGCGGCAGTTGCTCTCGGAATTTTTAGATCAGAAGCATTTTTTGGTTCAAGAATTAATGGAACACCGCCAAAAGATTCTATCAGTAAAAAATAATAGTATCCTCTTAGAAAATAAGCCTCACCAAGAATTCTTTCTTTCATGGCATCATCCATTTCTATATCAGGGATTTTTGCCAGTACAATATTACATTGCGTAATACCATCATAATTTTTCTGCCAGTGTACCTCCACATTTTCATTGTCGGCGTAAGTACTGAAATCGTCCAGCATTTGTACATCAGGTTGCGTTTGATTGCCTGTAATGGCATCGTCAGAAACAATATCACCCAAAACCCAAAGTCTGTTTACATCGCTAAAACCTTTGTCGATTCTAAAAGACAGATGCTCGTAAGCAGCGTTTACTGCATATATTGCATCTTCCTCGGTTTTATAAAACTGCTCTTCGGTAAAAACCCCAAGCTGATCTTTCTCTAAAAAAGATTCTTCACAAGCACTTAAAGCGATAAAGAATATACAAATTAATAATATTGATTTTTTCATGACTTTTATTTTTGAATTGTTCCTAAACATAATAACTATGTAAGTAAAATGTTAAAATTAAGTTATCCCAAATAATTATAAACATTCAGATATTCAGTGTTTTAATATATCGTAAATTACTAAGCATTCAATTTAAAATGAAAAATTAACACCCACCGAAATAGTTCTTGCTTGTGGATATGTACCCCAGTCTATACCAATTGCAGTGTCTCCGGCATCCAAATCATTGTCACTTGTGCCCATTTCGGGATCGAGTCCGGGATAATCGGAAAAAGTTAAAAGGTTTTGTCCGCTTAAATAAATACGACAAGTCTGCATACGTAGTTTGTTTAATACTTTTGCTTGCATATTATAACCGATAGTAAGATTTTTTAGCCGCAAATACGAACCGTCCCTGAGGAAACGCGTTGAATTGCGCAGGTTATTATTAGCATCAATACGTGCAACTCTTGGCATAGTGGTACTAGTTCCTTCGCCAGACCAGCGATCAAGAATTTCGGTTGTTGAATTAAACGGACGTACTACATCATTAGAAATTCTTCCCATATAATAATAAATATCATTACCTTCTATTCCCTGAAAGAAAAATGAGATGTCAACATTTTTATACGAAAACAAAGCATTTAAACCATAAGTAAAATCAGGAAACGGACTACCAACATGTCGTCTGTCTTCTTCATCAATTAGCCCGTCATTATTCAAATCTTTAAAACGAATGTCGCCCGGTGCGCTACCCAGCGGATTACTTGTTTGTACAGGGTGATCAAGAACTTCCTGTTCATTCTGGAATAAACCGTCCATTTCATAAAGAAAAAATGAACCAATAGGATAGCCCACTTCGGTTTTTGTAAGATAGCCACTATTACCATTACCTCCCCAAATAGGTTCACCGCCGCCGAGTGATGTTACAACATTGTCGATAGTAGAAAAATTCACACTAAAATTATAGTTGAAATCACCTTCTACCTTTTTACATATCAAAATAAATTCAAAGCCTTTGTTTTCGACATCAGCAGCATTTATATAAGGCGGCTCGGCGCTACCTCCGAGATAAGGTAAAGGAACCTTCAATAAAATATCTGATGTTTTTTTAACGAAATATTCAATTGTAGTCGAAATCCGACCTTCAAACAGGCTAATGTCAACCCCCAGGTTTGTTTGGGTTGTGCTTTCCCATTTAACATCGCGATTTCCTATTTCTTGTACCGTAAAACTTTTATTAGCAGTAGAAGGTGTACCGAAAGGGTAGCCAATACCTTGTGTTATTGGCGTAACAAAAGGATAATCTCCGATTTCCTGATTTCCGAGTTGTCCCCAACTGGCACGTATTTTCATGTTGTAAATGAATTTAATATTTTTCATGAAATTTTCGCGTGAGATAATCCATCCGGTCGATGCTGAGGGAAATATTCCAAAGCGGTGTTCTGACCCAAATCGTGAAGAGGCATCACGGCGCAGATTACCTTCAAGAAAATATCTTTCTTTGAAGTTGTAAGTAAATCTACTAAAATATGAAAGCAATGCCCATTCGGCAACACTTTCGGTGTTTGTTTGTATGCCGGTACCAGCCTCCAGATACCGATAATGTGGTGTTTGTCGTTGAAAACCCTGACGTGACGCTTCATGTTTTTCAAGCCTTGATGTAATAATTTCTGTTCCTGCCAAAACAGAAATATTGTGAGTTTCGTTAAATGATTTTGAATATTTTAGAACATTGTTCCATGTAAATTCAGTATTAGTCTCTGATTTAATAAGCAGCCTGTTGGTTTGATTAATCCGGTCAAAGTCGCCATAGGTCATATTGAATTTTCTTTGATTATTCATTCTTAGGTCAATACCACCTGTGCTACTAAAAATGAGATTGTCGAGAATAGTATATTCAGCATAAAGATTTCCAAAAAGTCGATTCATTTTTTCGACATCATCGGTGTTTTCGGCGAAAGCCACAGGGTTGTAAGCATCGCCGTAAAAAGTCTGATTATCGGGTAAGTCGGTATAGTTTCCCACAGAATCGTATAATGGAATTGCCGAAGG
>LJUD01000107.1 GCA_001304035.1 bacterium SM23_31
AGGGAAAAACGTAAACTGTATTGGTTAACAAAACATGCCTTAATCGGAAGCGGTTATAGCTAATTAAATCCCCCCTTTGCGACATTATCTAAAAATTACGTCGACCTATTGAATGGATTGTTTCGGTGCTTTATGAAAATACCGACGGGGTCATTGAATTGCTGAATTTTAAAAGACCTGATTCTTTTACAAGTCATAATTTGACTACAAATGGAGATATTTTTGGGTCACATATTTTGGATATTATTCCCGGGCGAAAATTAGTTTACATCAATACAGATGATGACAGACATGATGAACAAACCGGCTCATCATATTATTACATTCACGTTATTTCATTATATACACGTGAAGATAAAATTATAACACGCAAATTCGATGCTTATGAATATACAGAAGAACTATTTGAAGAGATTTTACAAGTTAAAAGACAAAAAAATGAGGAAGAACATCATAAAGAAGCAGTTAAATTTTTTAAGAAAAATAAATTTTACCCGTCAATAAGAAGAATGAAAATAGATGGACAGTATGTTTTTATTGAGCTATACACAAGCCCATATAGAAATGAAAAAAAATATGTTATAGACATATTTGATCTGGAAAGCGGAAAATTCATCAAACAGGTTATTTTCCCGATTTATTTACTTGGTAAAACTATTAAAAATGGTTATTTGTATGGTACTTTTCAAGAACGGGACGAGTCTGGTGAACTCGATTTCCCTGAAATAAGAAAATACAAAATCAATCCAGTAGTGTACGGCTTGCCGGAAGATCCGGACTGGAAAATTAAAAAATAATCCTCTCCTAAACTTTACATATATTTAAAAACAATCTAATCTCCGCTTCAAATTTGAGGAGATTGCTTCGTCTCCCGCTAAGCGGGATCCTCGCAATGACTGAAAGCACAACGACGAGGATAACGTTCCAAGTCAGAGACTGGGAACGAGGGTAAGGATGTTAGCGACTGGGAACTAGGGTAATTGAATCAGCGACTGGGAATGAGGGTAATTGGATCAGAGACTGAGTATGATAGTACGGATATTGGAGAATTGGAACGGGATAAAAATACTAATTTTTTTAGCAATCCTACCCGAAGTTTTCGTAAAGTGATTTTTTTCCCTGCCCCTGGTACCCGGGGTGGCTTTCGCCAATCACGCAGTTATCACCATGTGAAGGGACTGCTTCGCAGCGGGGCGGGATTGGTATTTATGTACACAAATCTAATATTTTTTCATGGTGCGATGGCGTAAGCTATGGCTGCGGACATTTGCTCGAACTTGGTGCATCCCCTCTTTTGCAGATGGTTGAGCACTGCTTACGGTTATTTTTCGTGGAGTTGTGTACTCGAAATACTGCAAAAAAGGCGCAGTAAAGGTTACTTCTTTTCCCTGTTTTCGAAGTATTGCTTAATGGTGAGCATGCGTTTTTGCCCGATGCCTGGGACATTAAGCAGGTCTTCAACGCTGTTAAGCGGTCCGTTTTCCTGCCGGAATTCTATAATTCTGCCGGCAAGCACCTCACCGATACCCGGTATGGACATGAGCTGTTCTTTAGTGATGGTGTTTACGGGGTGTAGTTTTGCGGAGTCATATACTGCGGCAATGTAACCCGGGGAACTTTTTGTCATAAATTCCCGGTCGAGAGCGGAATAATCATCAGATAGAGGCAGGTTTGCCTCCTGCGGGCTGTTTTTATTTCCGGAATACAGGATTATTGCGACTCCGACAACGAATGCCGCACCTAAAAATAGCAGGACAGTGCGCTCCTGCGGTGTAAAGCTGATATTTTTAGTGAAAAATGTCTTTAACTTTTCTGAAGATACCATTTTTTTCCGGCGGAAGTGCGTTTTCGGATTGGGCAAGCTCGGCGAATATCTCTTTTTCCCTGCTGTTTAAAGTTGTCGGCGTATGCACCAGCACGCGTATGAGTTGGTCTCCTTCTCTGCTGGTGTTGAGATGCGGCAGACCTTTACTCCGCATTCGAAGAATCTTTCCGGATTGGATTCCGGCAGGAATTTCGAGTTTTGCTCTTCCGTTGAGCGTCGGGATTTCAATTTTATCTCCCATTGCCGCCTGTGCGAAGCTGATACTCACTTCCAGAAGAATGTCATCACCGTGCCGCTCGAAGTATTCATGCTCTTTTTCTTCGATTAAGACAACAATATCGCCTGATGGTCCGTTATATTTTCCGGCATCGCCCTGCCCTCGAAGTGTAATATAATTTCCGGTGCTTACTCCGGGCGGTATTTTAACCTGAATCAAATCCTCTTTATGCTCCCGGCTGTCACCGCGGCATACAGGGCACACATTCTTTATGACACTGCCTTCTCCATCGCAGTTACGACATATAGTAATGTTCACAAATTGACCGAAAGCGGTGCGCTGCACCTGTCTGATCTCCCCGGCACCGCTGCACACGGTACAGGTGGTTTTTGATTTACCGCCTTCCGCTCCGGTTCCGCCGCACGCACTGCAGGGAACCATCCTGCGGATTTTAATCTTTTTTGTAACGCCTTTCTGTATTTCTTCCAGCGTTAATTTCAGATTTACCTGTAAATTTCTTCCCTGGTAAACCCGCGTTCTGGTACCGCTTGACCGACGCCCGCCGCCGAACCCGCTAAAAATATCACCGAAACCTCCGAAATCACTGAAAAAATCGCCGAAACTTCTGAAAATATCTTCAACATTTGTAAATCCCTGAAAACCGGTACTTCTCACACCTTCATGACCGAACTGGTCGTATCTCTTGCGTTTTTCGGGGTCCGATAATACTTCATACGCCTCGGCGGCTTCTTTGAATTTTTCCTCAGCATCTTTATTACCCGGATTGCGGTCGGGGTGATACTTGATTGCCATTTTGCGGTATGCTTTTTTTATATCTTCTATACCAGCACTTCGGTCAACGCCGAGTATTTCGTAGTAATCACCTTTTGTCATACTTTTTAACCGTTATTTGTTCACACTTACTTTTGCGGGCCGAATTACCCTTCCGTTAAAGTAATAACCTTTTTCAAATGTTTCGACAATATGATTTGACGGCACATCCGTATTCTCTACCTGTATCAATGCTTCATGGATATTGGGATCGAACTCTTTACCCTCGGTCTCTATTAATTTCAATCCTGCATCCTGAAGTGTTTTAATGGATTTTAAATAAATAAGTTCGATGCCTTTTCTGAATGCGTCTATATGATTTTCATCATCAGGCTGGGATAAAGAGCGCTCGAGGTCGTCGAGAACAGGCAGAAGTTTCCGGACAATATCCTCGCCTGCACGAACGAAAATCTCGCCGTATTCCCTCTCGGTTCTTTTTCTGAAGTTGTCAAATTCAGCCATCTTCCGCAGCAAACGGTCTTTCATTTCGTTATTTTCTTTGCGCAGTTTTTCAATTTCCTCTTGAAGTATTTTAACGGCTGCTTTTTTTGACTTCTTTTCCGCCTGATGCGTACCTGCTTCTAACTGATGAAACTCTTCAGAAGATACAGTTTGTCCGCCGGAGGTGTATCCGCCGCTAACTGATTTATTCACTGCGTCCTCTTCTTTTTCCGGCGAACCGGCAGAAGAATCGGTTTTCATTTTCTGCGCATCGGTTTTCCGGTCTTCACTTTTTACCATTGTACATCATCTTTCATTAAAAATTTTGCATTTATCATCATTCGGCAAAAAATTCACGATATAAACAAATATTTTAAAAATTTTTTATACCTGTATATTAATTTTTAAACTTAGATAAATATTGAATTATTCAGTCTGCCAGCTTCATTGAAAAACGTTGTTATTCACAGCCATACTAATTGAGTGCGCGGTTAATGACTTCAGCCGTGTAATTCACGAGGGGCACCATTTTTGGATACCACATCCGCATCGGACCTATAATACCCAGAGCGCCCTTATGTTTTCCAATAGAGAACTTTGTGGAAACAATACTGAACATTTTACAAAAGTCGGCATTATTTTCTTCGCCGATTCTGATCTCAATTCCATCGCTGTCCGCAGTCTGGCTTAACAGGTGAACAACAATGTCTTTTTTTTCAATTAATTCGATAATATTTATCAGTTTTTCCTGGGCGTTGAATTCCGGCTGCTCAACTATATTCTTAGTTCCTTCGATGTATATTTTCTTTTCGTCGAATTGAAAGAACGTATAAGCAGAATCAATAAAAAGACGAATTATATCCGGATTTCCGTAAGCCGCGTCTTGCATTCGTTCGCTGATTGTTTCCCTGATAGTCTGCACCGGCAAGCCGCTCAGCCGCTCATTCAAAACGCGGCATGTTTCTTCAAGTTCTGATGGTTTAAGACGGGAAAGAATCTCAACCATGACACTTTTAATGATACCGGTTCGAAGTGATAACACAATAAGAAGCTTATCATGTGCCACATCAATAAGCGATATTTTATCGAAGATCGCATTATCAAGCGAGGGACCTATAACGACACCCAGCTGGCTCGATATCATGCCGAGAATCTGGGATGTTTTTGCCAGCAAATAGTCTATATTTTTATCAAAAGTTTCTACATTTTCACGTATTTTACGCTTTACAATGTTTGTCAGCTTCTCCACGTGCATTAAATTATTAACATAAAGTCTGTACCCCCTTGACGTGGGAACCCTTCCCGCAGAAGTGTGAGGATGCGTGAGATAACCGGCTTCCTCGAGATCAGCCATTACATTGCGTATGCTCGCCGAACTAAGGTCCAATCCATATTTTTTAGCAATTACACGCGAACTTACCGGACTGGCGGTTGCAATATAATGATAAATGACAGAACTTAACACCGCTTTTTCACGATTTGTTAATAAGTCAATCATAGCAAAAACCAGTTGTTATTAAGCCAAGTTGTTAATTAATCGAGATTTAGTTACTTTTTTTATAACATGAAATATATAAAATAATTTAATGTTAATCAAGAAAAATTACTTAATGTTAATAAATCGGCGAACGGCAAAATTACTGCCGATTATTCCAAGGAAACAACCGGCTGCAATCATATAATACAGCACATTTTTCGGAACAGAAATAGTAACACCGGTAATAAATTGAATTGCCGATATAAATCCCTGTGATATAGCAACACTGAAAATACCGCCGGCAAAGCCCTCGATAAATCCTTCAACTATAAACGGTCCTCTAATATAACGTTTTGTTGAGCCAACGAGTTTCATTACCTCTATAGATTTTTTACGGTACATAATAGAAAGACGTGTCGTATTGGTAATCAGTAAAAATGCGATGATAAATATTACGATGCCGATACTGATATGTGCCAACAAGATCATTTTCCGGTACTGCATCAACCTCAGAATTAGTGCCCGCTGAGCAACAATATCCTCCACTCCGGCGTACGTTGAAAATGAAGCAATGACCGAATCTATCTTTGCAGGTGTCAATATTTCGGTTTTCAAGCGAATGCGAAAAGATGGGGGTAAAGGATTTTCGCCGGTAAGTGTTCGAATGTCTTCACCGACTTCCTCTAAAAAAATTGCAGCGGCGGAATCTTTGGATATGTAGCTCACGGAATTTACGCCCGGATTGTTTTCCAGTTCGGATTTTAACTTTGCAATATCTTCGCCGGTAAGGGTCTCCTGTAAGAAGACCTCTATCCCTATTGCCTTCTCAAAAAAATCGGAAGAATTATTGAGCTTAATGGTTACAATAAAAAACCATCCGCCTGTCAGAATCGCCGTACCGACAGCTAACATCACCATGGCGCTTGCGAATTTAGCATGCGCTAAGTTTCGTATGCCTTCAAGAAATATGAACATGGTTCATTGGTTATTAAAAGTAGATGATATATATTAAAGCAAGTCCCATAAATGTTTAAGAAATACATCCTCCTGTATCCCCCTTCAAAGGGGGACTTTTGATAAATCCACTTTTATGGTAGATAACTACATAAATCAATATTTAAGGATGAAAATTTTCTTATTCTAAATAGCAAGGAAAATATATCGTAATACTCACTTGAATATGAGATTATATTACTACTATGTGGATCAATAAACCATGTTACATTTTATTTTTTTCTGCCATTGAATATATTTCCCAAAAAGTTTTGTCGGACAACGAAATTGGATTGTTATTAATCTCACATATAGTGCAAATTATTATATGACCTGAGTATTAAATCTTTTTTTAAAGAATAAAATCTCTTAATTCCCCCTTTGCAGTGAAAAACCTCACAATTCCCCCTTTGAAGGGGGATATAGGGGGATGTTAATGTTTTCCCTCAATTTCATCAATCCATTTTTCAATATATTGTAAAACTCCATTCATATTCTTTTTAACATCAAAATCGGTAAATCTAAGAAAATTAATTCCAAGTGATTCCAATCGCTTTTGTCTAATTTGATCTTCTTCAATTTTATCAACATGGCTGTCACCATCTATTTCTATTGCCAGCATTAGTTCATAACAAAAATAATCTACGATGTAATTATCAATCGGCTTTTGGCGAAAAAATTGATAATCCTTCATTTGCTTTCTTTTAATTCTATTCCACAGGAGAACCTCAGATAATGTACTATTATTGCGAAGTTTCCTGGCAGTTTCTTTTAACTTCGGATTGTATGGGATTATTTTTCTATGTGACATCTTAAATATTTAACACTTTTATTTCACATCTTTTCAATCTGCCTGCCGTTTTTAAGATAGATTATTCTGCCGGGGAAATCCCTGATAATCCGGTAGTTATGCGTAGCAGTTATAACTGCGATCCCGCGTTCATTAAGTTTCCTTAACACTGAGACTATTCCGTGTGCGGTTTTCGGGTCAAGATTTCCTGTCGGTTCATCAGCCAGGATAATCAACGGGTCGTTTGCAATTGCACGGGCAATGCATACTCTCTGGATCTCTCCATGCGACAGCTCAAAAGGATACCTGTCTTTCTTAGACATTAATCCGACGTTCTTTAATGCACGGGCGGCTTTCCCTTTTGCCGTTTGCGAAGATACTCCGATCGCACCGAGAGCAAATACGATGTTATCAAATGCCGTGCGGTCTTCGAGTATTTTAAAATCCTGAAATACGACACCTATCTGCCGGCGCAAATACGGAATCCGGCGCCGCTTAATCATCAATGAATTGTACTCGCCGAATTGAACGAACCCGTCATCCGGCATTAAATCCATATATATGGTACGGAGAAGCGTAGTCTTACCGGCGCCCGTCGGACCGACAATGTACACAAAATCACCTTTGTTCACTCCGATACTGACGTCTAATAGTCCTGCGTGGTCTTTAAAATACACCGACACATTGTTCAAGCTAAGCATGGTCGCAATTCACTATTTTATATATCTCGCAAAGCCGCTAAGTACTAATAGTACTTCTTACCACGAATTTATCACTTCATAATGAGAATGCGAGGTAAAAACGGAACTTGTTCTTAAATAAGGTCAATCATTTTTTATAATCTTCTTTGCACCTTTGCGGTATCAGGTATTAATAATTAATCAAAGCTTTGATTTCTCGATGTAAAAATGAATCCTTTCGCACTGCTCGGCAGGCGGGTCGAAAGTGTAATCTTTAAACATACGTATGCGCCCGCGAATTGTCCGGCTCAAAACAGTATAAACTTCAGAAAACGGATATAAGTACTGCCTGTGACGCTCTTTGCGGATATCGCCCGTCTCCCGGTTCGTTATGATAAAATCGGTTATCTGTATTCTGCCCTCTTTACGGTAATAACTGTTTCTTTTGCACATGTAGTTTCCACAGCGCTGGAACGAGGATACACCGTTAAAATGTGTAATGGAATTGTATTCAGTGCACATGTCGAAAATGAAGACCCCGCCCGGAATTAGCCTCAGCATTACGTTTTGGACTGTCCGACTGATATTCTCCAATGAAGAAAGGTAATTCATACTATCGTACATACACAATATCGTATCAAACTCAACTTTTACGGGTACATTCATAATATCAGCCTGAAACAGTCCGCACGGCTGCCCTGCATTGTCGAGCTTTTGTTTTGCACTCTTAAGCATTACCATAGAATTATCGGAACCATACGGCATGAGACCGTTTTTTCCGAGTTCCATTAATAATGAGCCTGTTCCGCAAGCGAGTTCCAGAATTTTGGAGGGTACATGACCGTGCCGTTGACACAACACGAGCAGGTAATCCGCCCATGCGCGGTAATCAACATGTTTCATCACATGGTCGTAAATTTCCGCCAGAGCCGAATACGGCTCAGTCAGTACCGGTTCTTCCCGCCCTTCGGGATGCCACTTGAGCTGCAAGGGCAATTGCCTCCTTGAATCCGCGGGCATCTGCTTGACCTTTGCCGGCAATGTCTGAAGCGACGCCATGATCGGGTGATGTTCTCACTAAGGGTAATCCGGCTGTAAAATTTACCCCCGTAAATCCGCAGTACATTTTAAAAGGTATCAATCCCTGGTCATGATAAAGTGCCAGGATTGCATCGAATTTCGAGATAATACTTTTTTCAAACAGTGTATCCGCAGGCAGCGGTCCAGTCCATTCTCCGCCTGACTTTCGTAAATTGTCCAGCGCCGGTTCGAGGATGGTGTGTTCTTCATCGCCGAACCGTCCTTCTTCCCCGCAGTGGGGATTCAATCCGCACAGAGCAATACGGGGCTTCTTGATGCCAAAATCCTGCACTAATGACCGGTATAATATGCTGCCTTTTTCCGAAACAAGCTCTGCGGTTAAACAGTCCGGTATCTCCCGCAGGGCAATATGAG
>LJUD01000108.1 GCA_001304035.1 bacterium SM23_31
CGGCTTGCCGAACTTATGCCGTTTCTATCTTTATCAAGACCGGTATTAACCTCAGGCGTAATTCAAACAAAAAATCATATCTTAATACGCATGGAGGAAATCATGAAAACCAATAGAACCTTTAAAACCGGCATATCGATACTCAGTGTTTCATCTGTTCTCTTGGTGCTGTCGTTTGGTCTATTTCAATTTACAATTATGCCGCCGTTAGTAGCATTTGAAGAGGAGCAAAAAATACTGACCGATGTGCTTACGTTGGAAATGACCATCGGCGGTGAGGATGATCCCCATAAAGATGAATTCCTGCTGGTGAGTCCTAAGCTCATGGATGTGAGTTACGAAGGGGACATTCTTATACCGGATGAAGGAAAGATAAAGGTTTATGATGATAAAGGTAATGAAAAAACGATTATCGGCAGAATAGGACAGGGACCTGCAGAATTCAAGCTACTACATTCTCCTTTTCTAAGCCCGACCGGGTACTTGATTGTGGCAGATGTATCTGGACGCAAATGGAGTAGTTTCCACTATTCAGGCGACAGCAAGCTTGTTCATTCTTACAATCTTTTCTCACCGGATTATTCATTCATAGAAAAAAGGAGATTTGATAACAGCCTGCGAATAGATGATTATTTAAAAACAAAAAACGTTTCACGAGGCAACGTAAAGTATATAAGGAGAATTTATGCCCTAAGTGAGTACGAAAAAGTATATGAAATCGAAATCGTATTAGGAAGTCTATTACTTTCTCGATTACCATTTTTTAATGCACCATCTTCAATTGTAATACTCTACGAAAACGCTGAAACTGTAATTCCGTTAGTTGAAACAAGGTTTATTGCATCTCCTAATGATTATAACTCTTATTTTGAATTAGGACAATTACACTGGGAATTGATGCCCGACCGGAGGATAATGTATCTGAATACCGACGAAGATATATACAACATACAAACCGGATCGTTCTATACGGTACATACTCTTTCGCTGGATGGTCTCGAAGACAAAAAAATAACCCGCCAATTTTCAACCATTGAGTTTCCTGAATCTAAGACTAATCGAGAAGAATATTCTAAGAATGAAAGTTTTAGACAAAGAGAAGAAAGAGAGGTAAAAGCATATAGAGAAAAAAAATACTATGCTTCTGTTGATTGGGTAAAAATTGATGGTAATTATGCATTTATGTTTACGTATACCCAAAATGACAAAGAGGAAATATTAACCGATGTCTTTGATTTAAAAGCCGGAAAATATATTACATCGGTTTATTTCCCATTTGTGCCGATAGTCATTAGAGATGGATATGCCTATTATTTACAGTGGTCTGGAGGCTACACATTTGCCGAAGTCAGAAAATACAAAATCGACCCGGCGGTGTATGGGAAATGATGGGAATAAATTGAATACCCGTGTTTTCAATCAAAAAAATAGTGATATTACGTCAACATATACCATAGGGAGTTGTCATGAAGATACAACTATATTTCATCAAAGGCATATCGATTCTTTGCCTGTCTTTACTTCTTCCGTTTTTCTATTGGAGTTCCGATGTTGATGCTCAGGCTGTAAAAATGCAAAAGCCATTAAATAATGTGCTCAAACTGGAGCTGGCATTCGGTGATGAAAAAACCATCACCAAAGATGAATTTTTACTTGTAGAACCAGAAATAATAAAAGTAAATTATTCCGGAGACATTTTTGTTCTCGATGAACACAGAATCAAGGTCTATGATGATAAAGGTAGGGCAAAACATTTCATAGGTCGTCCCGGGCAGGGACCCGGTGAGTACGAAAATATATCTGGGGGATTTAGGATTTCACCTACAGGCTGTATTACAGTTATGGATAGATCAAGCTACAATATTTTTTCTTCTGACGGAACATTCATCACAAAACGTCAAATTCGATATAATGAGGTATTTCAACGTATCGCTGGAGAACTTAATTTTAACATTTCTTCTCGTTTAGGACCGGCTAGTAGTATCGAAATGGTCGCATTAAGTAATAGTGATAAAGAACTTATTATCACTTGCAATACGCTGCCGGACAGACCCTCATTTTCCCCGGATAAAACATATTTCGATTATTTATTTTATGCACATTCAGATACAGTGAAGGTTCTGGCAGAATATGAAATTGTGAATACTTTTATAAGGACTCAAGGAAGAGGTATTGGAATGATGAGTGATAAATCACTCGGTTCATTTTATTATGCACTTCTTCCTGAACGGAAAATCCTCTATACCCATACTGCTCACGATGCTGTAATTGAAAACGGAACTGCCAGGATTGCGTTTCATATTGTATCATTGGATGATTATCAAAAAAGAGATGTTTTTTATACATATACACCTACGAAAATACTGAAGTCCCGTTATGACCTATTTGAAGGTGTTAATAAAGGTCGTGAAAATTTTGCAGATAAGAGACCGGTAGAAGCGCAATACTCAACTTTGTATTTTAATAGAATAGACGTTGACGGTAATTATATATTTTTATATCCAATATTAAATCCAATATTAATTAATGAGGATGAAGAACATTCTGTCGATGTCATTGACCTCGATTCAGGTACACATATCTCTACAGCTATATTTCCGTTTTCTTTGAGAGAAATTAAAAACGGGTATGGATATCGAGTTACAACAAACGAAGAAGGATTTGAAATAATCGAAAAATACAAAATCCACCCGGCGGTGTACGGGAAGTGATGGTATTAAATAATCATCGGTTATTCCATGTGTTGTGTTCTGTAGGGGCGGTTCGCGAACCGCCTCTACATTTTTTAAACCTTCCATTAATTCAGAGATATACTACGCTATTTTTTAATATTCCAATCAAAAATCCAGCTTTTTTTACTATTTTTTTGAACTTTTTTGCTTCTCGGTTAATATAACAATTAAAACCATTCTTTTTTAATTTTATTTTCCATTCACCTGCCTGTTTATGGAGGATTCCATGTATAAAAAAATGCGTTTCATGAGCATTCTATTTCTTTTCACCTATTGCACGCCTGACAACGTTGTTTCTGAGATTGAATCATCACAGCAGCTGGAAAATGTGCTGACGCTGGAGTTGTCTTTCGGTGATGAAAAAACGGTTTCCAAAGATGAATTTTTGCTTGTCAACCCGCAGTACATAGTTGTTAATTATGATGGAGATATTTATGTTCTCGATGGAGAAATTGAGAACTGGAAAACTAAAGTATTTGATAAAAGCGGCGGCGAAAAATTGATATTGGGCGGATATGGTCAGGGTCCCGGTGAATATACAACGCCAGCTAATCCTATTGTATCAAGAGACGGATTTCTGACGGTTGTAGATAATATTTACCGGTATAACATATATTCTCCTGACTTTAAATTTTTAAATAGTGTGCGCTGGTCAAATGATCGGCTTTTTAACAACTATTTAGATAAAAACAATTTCCGCTTTAGAATTACTACACCCTATACAGTGAAAGTCCATTCCATAAATGATTCAGAGCGGATAATAAGCCTGATGACCGGCAATATTTCACCTGAAGACAAATTTCCATACTTTGATGTTCTGTTTTATGAGAACCCGGATTCCCTTATTGAAATTGCGCGGTACAATAAAAAAATTGCAAATCTGTTTCTGAGCGCTCCATTTCGGGGAGATTTATTATGGGACGTGACATTTGACAACAAGGTAATTTACACGCATTCAGGGTTTGACATTAAAAAAGACCGGGATGATTTTTATTACGTATTAAATATTTTCTCACTTGAAGATTTCTCCAAATCCCAAATCATTCATAAATATATTCCTATTGAAATTGCGGCGGAGGAAAAAGAAAGGTATTATAAAAAGAAATATGAAGATACACGCGAAGGTAGAATTCATCTTGACATTCTGAAAGATACAAAATTTCATCCGTCTTTATTGAATTTAATTGCCGACCGGAATTTTATTTTTGTTTTTGTTCATCAGGATAAAGACGCAGAAAATGTCTTAGTAGATGTATTTGACGGTAAAGACATGAAACATCTGAGTTCTGCTTATTTCCCTTTTTCACCGGAGGCTATTAAAAACGGATATGCATACAGGGAAAATAAAAATGAGGAAGGTTTTTATATAATCGAAAAATACAAGATCGCCCCGGCGGTGTACGGGAAATGAGGGTATTAAATAATCATTGGTTATTTCATGTGTTGTGTTCTTGTAGGGGCGGTTCGCGAACCGCCCATGCAATTTTTTAAAAAGAAATCCCTTGCAAAAATTGAAAAAAATTTCATTATTATACAATCTGGATTATTTATCCCGCTGAAAGCGGGACAAAGGTCGCAAAGAACACAAAGAAATAATCACGAGTACTCGGATTAATTATTCAGGTTATATTATTCAGCAAGCATTATAACCTGAGAATAAACAAAGGATATTTATGCTGCCTACAAAAAAATTTAAGCCGAGACAGTTCATTTACCAGGAAGGTGAAAATGCCAGCGAGATGTACATAATATTAAACGGTAAGGTGAAGATTGTAAAAAATCTTGGGAAAAATCCTTTGGTTATTGCTACATTGGAAAAAGGGAGCTTTTTTGGCGAAGTTGCGTTATTCCGGGAGAAACAGCACGGCGCAACTGCAATTGCCGAGACCGACCTGGAGCTTGCCATTATAAAAAAGGAATTATTCTACAAGCAGTTTGAGCAATTGCCGAGCTGGTGTCTGACAATTGTTCAGAGTATGGCGAACCGCCTGCACAGCTCAATCGAACAACCGGGCAGGACTACCGTGCAGAAACCTCCCTCCGAAAAGCCTGAACAAGCAACTGACGGAGTACAAAAAGATAAAAGCGCAGAACAGCAAACAAACAATGATGCAAGTGAAGAACCTAAAACCGATGACAAGGAAAAACAGGATAATCCTTGATTTACAACTTCAAATAAAATCGTTTAATCACAATACTTAACGCAGGATTTAAACCATTAGAAACAATACAATAGTAGAAAATATTTTTTAAGAAATTACTTTTACCTGCATTTTCATTATAGATTAGGCATAAAAACCTAACAACGGCTTCCGGATCCAGACTTTTCACAGCCATTAACGGTAAACATTACCGGTAAAGACTTCAGCTTAACACGAGTTTGAAATACAAATAATTCATTTTAAATGATTAATCTTCAAATTCTATTTTACCCGGTGTACGCTTTTTCCGGTATTTTTCTTGCATTAAAGACGCTTCCCGCATCATCGATGACTTTTTCATTGACTATATCATTCACGGGGAGACCAAGTCTTTTTTCTGCGGCATGCAAGATTTCCTGGAGCAGTTCAGGATACGACATTCCGGCAATTTTAGCCATCTTCATTAGATGCCCATCCCAGCACCAGCCGGGATTGGGATTAACTTCCAGAAGCCGCGGGATGCCGTTTGCATCCAGCCGCCAGTCAAAGCGCGTATAATCCCTGCACTCCAGCCTTTCGGACAATTTCACACAGTATTCTATAAGCATTTTTTCCGTATCATCCGGGAGATCGGCAGGTATGGACTGCAAATTCCAATACGGTGAATCCGGCAGCCATTTTGCTTCATAGCCGCTAATTTTTGGAAGCTCCTCCGGCAGAATGGAATAATCTTCTTGTACGATCGGTAAAACACGATAATCGTTCGGGGAATTACCGATTATTCCAACGCTGAGGTCTTTTCCTATTAGAAATTCTTCTACAAGAACGGGTTTATCATAGCCGAATTTTTCACGTATTTCAGATATACCGATTAAAAGTTCGTCAAGGGTATTTGCAACGCTTTTTTGTGTGATACCGAAACTTGAATCGCCGAAGTTAGGCTTAATTATCGCAGGGAAATTGATAGGAAGTTCAAATGTCATATCTTCCGGTTTGATGAAGAATGCTTCGGGAACGGGAATATCCATTTCCTTTGCAATTCCGCGTACGAGCGATTTGTCATAGCAGAAGGCGAGGCACTGCGGACCGGAACCGGAATACGGAATACCTAACATTTCCAATATGGACGGTATGTGCAGTTCTTTTCGCGGATCGTTTCCAAAACCTTCATCACAAAGGTTGAAAATATAATCAATTTTCCCAACGAGTTTTGCCAAGTCATAAAAGAGAGTATCATGATTATTGAGAAAAATCCATTTATACCCGGGCAGTTCATGCAAAGCGTTCTTTGACTGGTCGACCGTGTAAAAATCGTCATCATCGAAAACAGATGACGGTTTCAACATATCGGGTTTATTCGGATCGCCAAAGACTACAGCAACATTTTTCACCGCTTCTTTCGGCTTTCTCCTGACAGCCGTCCATTCTTTTCTTACAATGCCCGTTACAATAAGACGCTGTTCCATCATACCCAAATCCTGATTTCTCTGTGAATCGGGAGAAACGACACCATGAAATTGTATATCATTAAACTTAGTTTCTTTCAACAAGCCGGTTATACTTTCATGCGTATACAGTCTTTCAGCGTAAAACTGGTCGGCTATAACACCTTTATTAATATTGTTTATCAGCTCTCGTGAAATGAGACGCATCCTGTCATGTGAAAGTGAACGTTCTCTGCAGACAAAATAGGTTTTATCTATCCATTCCCATGAATGCGGCTTGAAATGTGTTTTTATATGTTCACCGTCGGCAACATCAATAAGCAGCCTGCCCCAGGGCTTTAACACCCTGAAAACTTCGCTAAGCACTCTCAGGTCATCATTTACCGTTTCGAAATAACCGAAACTGTTGCCCATTATCATAACGACATCAAACGTGTCAGCCGGATAAGGAAGTTTACGGGCATCGCCTTCCTTGAATTTTACGTCCAATCCTTCTTTTTTGGCATTACTCCTTGCTCTTTGTATCAAGTAATGTGATCTATCCAGTCCTTCGACGTATTTGAAGCCCCTTCTTGTCATTTCCAGTGTATGCCGTCCCTGTCCGCAGCATAAATCCAGAATTCTATCATCTTGCGAGAGTCTCAGAATCTCTGAGAATTGGTTAATTTCCTGCCGGGTAATATTTATATCATCCACCACATCCCCGTCGGTCTTCAGGTAGAATGAATTGAATATCTGCCTCCACCATTCCGGATTCACGTACATTTCGAGATCAGAAACAGGACCTAATGTTCTGATATGTTGTTTCTTGGATTTTTTCCTGTTTCTCCCGTTCTGGGGCGAAACGTCCAAAGATTTCATTCCGTTCATTTTTTTCCTTTTATTTTATTATAGTATATACGGTAATATTATTTATAACAAAACATAAAAATATACTCAACACTGAGATTTTGACGACATGAGTAAAATGACAATAAAGGTTAATAATAGCCTCTGAAAAATGATTCCCGGGTGTCATTTTATCAACGTGCTCTAAAAAATTTTTATAGTATTTAGAAGTGCTTAATACGAGGCAAGGGGAAGAATTTACTTTAAAATTTAGCTGTGTGTCAGCAGAAGGAGGAGCCGCCTCCGGCGGAAAAGAATAAAATTTATTATTCCGGTTATGTTTGTTGAAAGGGAATTTAAGGAAGAATTCCTGGGAATCAGTTTTTACTACCTTCATCCGCGTCTCCCACTTTTTGAAATGAGAGGCGGAATTCTTGTTTTAAACACCGGGAAGCTTATCATAAAACTTTCTTAATACAAGCTAAATTTTCTTGATTTGCTAAACTTGCTTTGCCTGCAAAAAGGATATTCAATCATTGAAATAATCATAATCAGCACCTGAACTTGTACATAAATCAAATAATAGAAGTGATAGTATCAAATCTAATTAAATCCCGATTAAAATTTAACTGCCGAATATATATATTGAAAAATAAAATATCAACAAAAATTTTAGTTATTTTCGAACAAAATATCTAAAATAATGTCAATAACACTGAATGAAGTTATATGAAAGCCTTTCAATAGAGTGCTCCATAAAAAATCAGCAAAAATGCAGCGGTCAGAATGGTTTTTCAGCCGGAAGCTGATTCGCCTCCGGCGGACATGAAACTATTTTTCTTTTCTTCTTCTCAAAAATAACAGGCGACGATATTTACGTGCTCTTTGAGCATTATTCAAAAAGTAAAATTCTTCACTGGGAGTTCTAACCTCTTCAACAGTATAAAATGAATGCGGATTCCATTTAGTTATCATTTCCAAAACTCGTTTTTTATCCTTCCTTCTTATAATAGAATAAACGATTTTGACCGGTCCTTTAGAACCTTTACCTTCAACAGTCGTGACCCTGAAACCGTTGGCTTTCAGCGATTCGACAAGAGCATTATCATCGATATGCGTAAATAATCTGATAATCAAGGTACCTATTGCCAGCTTTTCTTCGATTAATATTCCAACAAAATTACCCGTTGCGAATCCACCGGCATACGCCAAATAGTAAAAAATATTATTCAGGTTTTGTATCACCTGACTGATTGCATACAGCCATATTAATATTTCAAAAAATCCTACAAGCGGGGCAAGCAGTTTATTTCCTTTTGCGAGAACAATGATACGTAATGTACCGAGAGATACATCCACAACTCTAATCGCAAATATCAACAACGGCAAAATGACCCAATTGAATAAAGAGAAATCATCCATACTTTTTAATATCTAAATATCTTAAACTTACTGTAAAATATATATTACCGGAAGTACATTTCAGTCATTAAGTTTTTAAAAAATTATAATGTTGAAATATCTTATCAGCTAATCGTCTGGCAATGTCTTG
>LJUD01000109.1 GCA_001304035.1 bacterium SM23_31
TTATCATTAACATGCAATTCCATAGGGAATGCTAAAAGAAATTCATCTTTAGTCCCGTATTTTTCACTTCCGGATGACATTTCTAATGTTAGAAGTTCTCCTGCGTACTGTTCATTTTTCTCTGAGGTCGCTTGTTGTTTGTAATCCGAATCAGAACCGCATTGAAAGAAAAATAACGGTAATATTACAAAAAAATAAGTTAATCGCATTATTTTACTCCTCGTAATGTATTAATTTTTACAGCTTCAGTATACGCGTGTATTATTGAAATAAGTCGAAGATGAATCCCCCGCATGGCTGCGTGTGAGACAGCATAACTTGTGTATTGAATCTATGATGCCTCCACGGTTTATGAAACGGATTGCCCTCCATCACTTCACTTTTCGTAAACAGAAGGGTGTATTTTGTATTTTCTGATTTCAGGAAAATCTAATACCCCAAACTCGTCTTCTTCTTGATATATATCATAAAAATAACCATTTCTAATGGTTTTATCAGTTATATATTTCGGGAAAATAACCTGTTTGATGAATTTTGCATCTTCCAGATCGAATATTTCTATAACATTTCTATTTTTAAATAGCTCAATAAAAGCATACTGCCCATCTACTTTCACCATGCTTACTGACCGATCGAATTTCTTATTCTTTAAAAATTCAACCGTCTCTTCCATCCGTTTTTCATTATTACTTCTTTTACCATGTTGCAATAGTTGTTCAAAATCATCTTTGGTAAATTCATGAGCATCGAATTTGCGGGTTATAATTTTGTCTTCACGAGTATCTAATGAAACAATGTGTATATAATAGAATGAGCCGGTTTGTTCATCGTGTCTATCATCACCTGTATTAATACAAACAATCCTTCGCCCGGGAAGAACATCCAAAAAAAACGATCCCCAAGCGGGTGGTACTTCACCACTTAGAATTTCGACAAATTCGTCATTTTCCTCATAAATTACTGAAAAAATACTTTTATAATTATCAATTCTATATTCTATAAGAAATATTTTCTCCGTTTCATTTAAGGGAATAATCTGCTTTATATTATAGCTTCTAATACCGGGTATTTCACTCTGAACAAAATCGAGTATACGCTTTTCATTATTCTGAACCCTTACTTTATTAATAAAGGTATAATCCGGGGCATATAAATTATATGTTGTGTATCTTAGTTTAGAAAAGGCTATTAAGTATCCAGTCGGACCAATGAAAATATCGGGAGTATTTTCAAATTCCCCTGGTCCCTGACCGGGCCTGCCGAGTATCTTTTTACCTATTCCGTTTTCATCAAATATTTTTATTCTATCCTCATCTACGATTAAAATGTCTCCATTATCATTAACCAGTAATCGCCTAGGAGCTGACAAAAAAAATTCATTTTTAGTACCGTATTTTTCACTTCCGAAAGCTAAATCAAACGATTGAAATTCACCCTTATATGATTCACTTTTCTCTGAGGTCTCCTGTTGTTCGTAATCCGAATCAGAACCGCATTGTGAGAAAAATAACGGTAATATTGCAAAAAAATAGGTTAATCGCATTATTTTACTCCCCGTAATGTATTAATTTTTACAGCTTCAGTATACGCGTGTATTATTGAAATAAGTCGAAGGTGAATCCCCAGCATGGCTGCGTGTGAGACAGCAGAACTTATGTATTGAATCCACGATGCCTCCGCGGTTTATGAAACGAATTAACGTCCATCACTTCACTTTTCGTAAACAGACGGATGGATTTTGTATTTTCTTACTTCAGAAAACTCGTCTTCTTCTTGAAAAATTCCATACAAACAACTATTTTTAATAGTTTTACCAAGTAAATAAGTTGGGGACATAATCCGTTTTATAAATTTACCGGCTTCCAGATCGATTATGTCTAATATATATTCTTTATTTTTAAATTGACTTTCAAGTAGCTCAAAAATAGCATACTGTCCATCTATTTTCATCCTTCTTATTGACGGGTAAAATTTCTTTTTTCTTAAAAATTGACCCAATGCTTTATGATGTTTCTCTCTCTCCGACATTACTTCTCCCTTAACCTTACTAGGCTTCATGGCACTTCTATAAAAATCTTCAATATAATCTTCAGTGTATTCGATAGAATTAAATTTGCAAGCTATTTGTTTGTCTTCACGTGTATCTAATGAAATTATATGTATGATATAGAATGAGCCGGTTTTTTCATCATGCCTATCATCATCGGTATTTATATAAACAATCCTTCTCCCTGAAAGAATATCCAAAAAAAACGATCCGAAATCTGACGTATTGGTGCTATATTTTTCAGTACTAAAAGAATCTGGTTTTTTGACATTTAAAAATTCTATAATCCCGTCATTATTCTCATAAAACACAGAAATCATCTTTTTTTGTTCTTGAATGTTCATATATTCAATTTTATACAACTTTTCTTTTTTATTTAAGGGAATAATTTGATCTACATAATAACTTTTAATATCCGGTACTTTACTTTGAACGTAATCGAGTATACGCTGGTTATTCTGTATCCTTATTTTTTCAATAAAGTTATAATCCGGGTCATACAAATTGTAAAATGTAAAAGTGGACTTAGGACTGGTTAGTGCTAATAAATATCCTGTCGGACCAAGGAAAATATCGGGAGAATCTTCAAATTCACCGGGTCCATAACCGGGTCTGCCGAGGATCTTTTTCCCTATACCGTTTTTTTCATATATTTTAATTCTGCTCTCATCTACTAATAAAATGTCACCATTATTATTAACTAATAACTGAAAAGGACTAGGAAGAGGATCTACCAAAAGAAATTCATCTTTAGTCCCATATTTTTCACTTCCGAATGCTATTTCCAACGAGAGAAATTCACCCTTATATGGTTCAATTTTCTCTGAGATGTCCTCCTGCAGGTAATCCGAATCAGAACCGCATTGTAAGAAAAATAACAATGATATTATAAATAAATAAGATGATCGCATTATTATACCTCTTAATTGTAATTTTTATTTGCTTTCACTTTTTAAATTTTGCCACAAGAGCAGAACCAATTATGTAAATATAGTCTTGTGAAGAGCAATCAAAAAAAAGGTGACCAATATTAACACCTCCGTATATATCCGGAGCGTGCAAAAATAACTTTTTTGTTAACGTTCCATTATCTTTGTCAAATACATAGATATATTTGTCTAATGAATTATTAATATATAAACTTTTTTCATCAACTGAAAAACATGTGATAAATACTTTAAACAAATAACCGTTATACTTTTCAATACCCCCTCTTTCTTCAATTTTTTTCTCCCAACGTTTTAATTGATCCTGGACAGGCGGAAGTAATGAATAGTCTTTTTCATATACTAAATTGAAGTCCTTATCATATTTCCGGAATACGGCATGATTCATAAACGCGCAATATAAATTATAATCTTTATCAAAATCATAGTACGCAACATTATGCTCAGGAAGCCAATTTTTATACTTGTAGTCAAATATTTCACCAAATTTTTCTAACTCGTCTCCATCAAAATTTAACACGGTAAATAAAGAATCCCTGTTAGGAAGATTTGCAAAAATCCTGTCATTGGAATCCGTACGTACATAATAGAAGCTGGCTAAACGTAGATTGATTTTAAAGTGAGAAATGTATTTATAGTCTTTGCCAAATATGTGAATTCGTCTATTATTAAAATCAGTAATAACGAAATCACCTTTACTTGTAAATGCAACTCCGCTTGGTTCATCAAATTCACCCGGTCCCTTCCCTTTAGTTCCAAATTGCGTTATGTAATTCAAATCTACATCCAAAATAACTATCCTATGGTTTTCGCTGTCGGCAATATATAAATTATTATCATATTTGTTGTATCCGATGAATAATGGACGTTTAAATTCCACACCGTCAGGTGTCTTTGTGATATATTTGACCGGATTCTTTTCTTCTACAGGAATATCCTGTAATATATTAATCTCCTGACCGTCACTGTTTGAAGAATTACAAAAAGTGCAAAAAAAGCACATCATTAGTAACGGAAGTAAAAAATTTGCTATACGTCTATTCATAATCCTAAACCTCCTACTTAAATTTATTAATTAAAATTCTTAGTTGTGGAACTATAAACCGTATCAACTCTGGCTCTGCGTAAAACCCGGAAGCATTCAGAAGGAACTGTCCACAGGATCATAAAATAATTCAGTCGGAATATGTTCATAATATACATTTATTAAGTTTATGTCAAGTAAAAAATGGAAAATATTCAAAAATCTTTTAATTTTTGGAATACTCCCGCTCCTGCCGGTTATGCCTTATATAAAATTAGCCGGTGAAATATTTACGTAATATAATCTGAATATTGCGGAATTTTGTTAAAATACGATAAAGATTTTGAATCCCGAAACTTTCGCATGATAATCACTTCGAAACGGGAAGGAATGACATAAGCGGCTATGTTATGCTGCCGTGTGGCAATACCCTTATGATACTTCTTTAGGCGTCCAATATTAAATTTACTAAAATCGACATTATTATTATCGTATCAGGAAAAAAAGTTTTTGCTTTTAAACTGCTTTCTCATTACATTTCATTTTAAACACGGTATCGGTTTAAGTGTTTGTGTAATCCTACGTGTATTAATCCGTAAATGATTCTTCTATTATTTTTAGCGCTTCGCTTGAATCATGCAATATCTATGTACTAAATATCTATTCCCGGCTTTTCCCGCCAAAATGAGTTTGGAGGAACATAATGACTACAGATAGTACAACAGAACAAGCTGCAGAAACACCGAAAAGTACCGAACAGGACATTCTTTACATCGGCTTAGACCTGGGCACCTCCCAGAGCGCACTCGCGACAAACAGCGGTCTCATGGTAAATACCGCAAGTGTCGTCGGTTGGCCCAAGGACTTGATTTCATTTAAATTGCATCAGAAAACGATACTGTTCGGGGATGAATGCATGCGTAACAGGATGTCGGTTAATTTGTTTTTCCCATTAGAAAAAGGTATCATTAGTTCACCGTCGCATACGGGTAAAAAATCCGAGGATTCCGAAAGGAAGGAAGCGGCGCCGGTTGAATTCATTAAATATATGATTTCGCTTGCCGAACCCCGTGAAAATCAGCAGGTGTATCTTGTTGTAGGGGCGCCGGCAGAAGCCACCGCCGGCGACAAGCAAGCCATTATTAAAGCTGCAGAGGGGTCCGTTAATTCGGTTTTAGTCGCCTCACAGCCATTTTTAGTGGCGTATGGGCTTGGCATGTATGGATTTTCACTCGTTGTCGATATTGGAGCCGGGACACTGGATATCTGCCGGATGCACGGAACGATACCGGAAGAATCCGACCAGCGAACATTATTTAAAGCCGGTACCTTCATTGATGATATGCTGTTTGATTTACTAAAAATGCGGTATCCCAATACACAACTAACGAAAATGATGGCTCGGCAGTTCAAGGAAAAATATGCATACGTCGGGGAAATGAACGAACAAATCTCGGTTGAACTGCTGCTTGATAAAAAGCTGAGCCGCTGCGACATTACCAGGGAGATGAAAGAAGCCTGTGAAAGTATTCTCTCCGATATTATTTCCTCCCTTAAAGAACTAATTACCGGTTTTGATCCCGAATTTCAGGCAGATTTGCGGGAAAATATTCTGCTTGCCGGATGTGTAAGCCATATGAAAGGTCTGCCTCAGGCAATTGAACATGGACTTTTCGAATTAGGTCCCGTTAAAGTGGATACTGTGGAAGATCCCGTCTTTGCCGGGGCGATCGGGGCATTAAAATTATGCCAGGATATGCCCATTTCGGAATGGCGGCGGATGTAAATTATACGTATCAGTTTTCAGTTTTCAATAATCAATGAAAAACCAATCCCGCTAAGCGGGACGGAGTTGTCAGCGTATATTCGGCTAACCTTTAACAAATGACTTATTACTTGTTCCCCGAAGCCGGATTTCTAAATAGACAACCGGTCATTAATAACTGACAACCGACAACTTAAATTACTTGCATTACTTGTTAATATAATTTAACTTAAATCAAAAATAATACTTAATATTTTATCTTGTAAAGACTGTTTGCCGGTGATTTTCTTAGTAATATACATTTTTAACATTTACCTGAATTAATTTTATCCTGCAGACTATGGGAACTGCAAAATTATTCAACTGGGAAATTGAAAAAAAGGTAAAAGAATTGGAGGGTGGCCTGCAATTTAAGGAGGTCACCATGGAAGACATTGAAGCATTCGTGCTTGAGAACAGTCATTACGACGGGGATAACGACGATGTCTACAGCCTACTGTGCAATACGTATTTCAAAAGAGAAAATATTAAAAAAGCAGATGAGGTTTTTGCCAGGCTGTTTAAAATATGGAAGGTTGTCAGCAATAAATTTCCACAAAACATCCAGAAACTGAAATACCTTACCGATTTAGTTATAAGTAAAATCGAGTATATCCCCGACCTTATGATTAACTATTTTAAACAACAGAAACCGAAAGAACTAACCGTTTTAATAGAGTATTGCATCGATCGCTTTATCCATTATAATAAGATGAACCTGCTCGGTGAATTTCTGGAAAGACTTCCCTATAAAGGAGATAATCAGCAGACGTTGTATAATATAATCAATACCGCAGTCGAAATTAAATCCGGTAAGGCGGACGATTATTTTAACCTTGCCTTTGATAAAATGATAGACCCGATAGCTTTTTTGAACAACATTAAATTTACATCCGAATTATTTAGTACTATTCAGGCTGATACATTAAAAAAGATACTCGATATACCCGGAATTAATACCAAGTTTCACCTGTTTATTAAATTTGAATCGTTTTTGGAATCACTCGATAAAATTCCTTCGCTGAATGCAAATTTTTTTATTAATATATCAAACCAGCTTTATGAGAAAAACAATGTAATGGCAATTCAGTACGGCATTCGCGCCATTCGAAAGCAGGATTTTGACTTAATGAATGACCTGAAAGTAATTAAATGCAGTTGTGAAAAAGAACCCTCTGATCAGCCTTCGATTGCCGAACTCCTTATGCTCTCGGCATTGAAGGAAGGTGATTATAAAAGAATCTGGACAATTGTAGAGAACAGTTATTTTACTCGTGCCCGCTCTATAGAACAATATGATATCGCTCTTAAGTATACTGCTGCTGCGGTTAAAATCAGCGATGCGAATTCGGAAATGATATCCAGGCATATTCAGTTCTTGTCCCATCGAATGCGTTCAATCGATGGTCCGGATGGGATCCTTTACGGTGATAGATATAAACACAAAGAAGAAAATGCTAAATTCAATCAGCAAATAGAAACATACCGTGCTCTCTACAGAAAAAGAACGGGTAAAAAGTATCTTATTTAACATTTTTGAAACGTATAGATATAGATTCTGTTATTGTGTATAAAACTATTCTGTTATCAGTCTTAGTCTATCAATCATCGGTTATTATGTGTTAACCGGGAACTACTTTCACGGTAAAAAAGTTTGTGATAAGGAATACCAGGGGTCTATTATTATGAATAAATAATATAAAACATTGTATTATAAAAGGTAAAGTTATTGCCATGAAAAGAAAATTATCGTATATATCTCTGCTTTTATTAGCGCCGTTGTGTGTCTTCGTTCATGCGGCGGATGAAGTGCCGGTGGTTAAAGTTCTGACGCTTGAAAGTGCCATAACGCCCGTTAGCGCAGAATATTTAATTAAAGCCATTCATCAGGCTGAGGATGAGAATGCCGAGTGCCTCGTTATCCAGCTCGACACACCCGGGGGTCTGATGACTTCAATGGACAATATTATAAAGGAGATTCTTGGTTCACAGGTTCCGGTTGTCGTTTATGTGGCACCCAGTGGTGCAAGAGCAGGTTCGGCAGGTGTGTTTATCACTATTTCTGCGCATATAGCTGCAATGGCACCGGCAACTAATATCGGAGCCGCTCATCCTGTTAGTCTGGGAACGCCTATCGACACTTCGAGCGTTATGGAAGAAAAAATTACCAATGACGCTGCTGCAAGAGCCCGCACCTTAGCAGAGGAACGGGGAAAAAATGCCGACTGGGCGGAAAGGGCTGTTCGGGAAAGCGTTTCAATTACAGCAACCGAAGCACTTGAGAAGGGTGTTATCGATCTTATCGCCCCCACTCTGGATTCACTTTTGACCATGATTGACGGACGGGAAATTAAAGTAGCACTCGGTACAAAAAAACTCAACACAAAAGACGCAAGAATCGAAGAAATTGAGCTCGGTCTGCGCTTCCGGATATTGGAGGTAATCGTTGATCCGAATATTGCATACATCCTGATGATGATCGGTATGGCAGGGATTATGCTTGAATTGTATAATCCAGGGTCTATTTTCCCCGGTGTAATCGGAGTAATATCGCTTATCCTCGCCTTTTATGCCATGCAGACCCTCCCGGTCAATTATGCCGGACTGCTCCTTATTATTTCGGCTGTAATACTTTTTTTATTGGAGGTGAAAATCGCAAGCTACGGACTGTTAACCATAGGGGGA
>LJUD01000110.1 GCA_001304035.1 bacterium SM23_31
ATAAATGTATGTATTGCGGGTCATTGCCAGACCGACACTCCAGGGCACTCTGGGATGATACGTGCTTAACACGAGGACGCTTCCTTCAACGATTTGCGTATAATATTCCTTAAAGCCGCTGGAAAAAGTCATAATACCCTGGGGCAGCACGATAATGCTTTGACCGTGAACTTTTAATGTTTCATCAAGGGCGGTTTTATCCACACCTTTGGCAAATCCGCTCACGACAACTTCATGGTTATTTGCACAGTTTTGGGCGATAGTCTTAGTGAATTCCAGCGAAACGTCCGATGCGTTTCGAGAACCGACAATTGCAACGGTATATTCGTGAAGAAGCTGTTTATTCCCTTTTATGTATAACAGCGGCGGTGAATATTTCAAATTAAGGTTCTGCTTAAGAGTGTTTGAGTATTCTTCAGAATCGATTGTTATCAGGTCAAATCCTTGTTGAAGTAAACTCTCGGCAAGAAATGAGTAATTGGGTAATTCGCTTTTTGCGTTTTCTAAATTCTCCGATTCTCTTATGTTCAACAGGAATTCTTTCTGCCACTCGTGTGGATTAAGTTCGAAAAACTCGGAAAATGATATTTTCCTGTCATGCAGGATTTCGACAATCAATTTGTTAATTTTTTCCATGCGCCATTTCGGCAAATGCGCCAGCGCCATCCAATATGGGTAATCACTCATCACACAATCTCCTGATTGCCGTATTTCCTCTTTAATGTATTAATTCTTAACCGGATTTCTCCTTTTGTTCTTTTGAAAACATGAGATAAATATTCAATGTTTTTTACCTCGTTATGCAATTCCCACAGTTTATTATCGTCTTCTTCCGTCCATGGTTTGTAAGCATTTGGGTGAATTATTCTATCTTTTTTAACATAAGGGGCAATTTTATATGTTTCATCGGATTCTTCCGTGCTGCTGGTTTTATCAGAATATTTATTTATTAGGTTCAGAATATCTTCGCCGTATTTTTCAATCTTCATTTCACCAATTCCTTTGATTCCCATCAAACCTGCATGAGTCTTTGGTTTCAATTCAGTAATATATTTTAATGTTTCATTAGAAAAAATACAAAAAGCAGGAACAGATAATTCTTTCGCCTTATGCAAGCGCCATTGCTTGAGAATTTCATACAATTCTGTATCCAACGTATACTTTTTCGCAGTGTCAATTTCTTCCGGTTTACTTACAGGCTGGGTTGTGTCATCCCAACTGCTGCTAATTGTTTTTGCGATCACAACCGGAGCAATTTTTGCCGCGCCTAAATCCGTAAGCATTACGCCGATTTCTTTGATTGTTGCTCCACTATCAAAGATATCGTCGATGAGCAGAATTGACTTCCTGATAATTTCAGAAGAATTTTTATAGGTAAAAGCGCTTCTCACATTCTCCCGTTTCAATGGATAATTCTGGAACACTTTTTGAGGTTTTGTCGCGGCAATCTTTTTCAGTCCGTTGGAAAACGGGATCCCCAAAATTTTCGCAATTTTTTCAGAAAAATTCTTTACCAGGTTACCTGATTCTGTCGGCGGAACATAAACAATCAGGTCAAATTTATCTTTTCCAAATTTATAATTGAATGCTCTCAATGTTTGCTTTAAAAGATGATCGGGAAAATCACCGCCATTTTCGTATTTACACCGGTGAATTGCAGAGCCAATGTTCGAAAAACCGTAATGTCCGGAAGCAACGCCATTTACAATATTTGAATACCCGGATTCAACCTTCAGTACAGGGAAATGTTCATTTCTAAATTCATCGATCTTATTTTTCCAAAAGCCTGATGATGAAAATTGATGAATATTCTGCAGGTCATTATCACATTTCCCGCACCTTCCGACAGAGTTGTCTCCAAGATATCCACATAGGAAATCCATCCGGCAGGTGGACATTTCGGCATATTCGATCATTTGCTCAAGTTCGGCGAATTTGAACCGGCGCAGTTTTTCAAAGTGGCTGGGATTCAATTGAGGAGCATCGAATTGATATTCATATTTATAGTTATTGTCATATATTACTTCACGAATAATTCCCTGTTCAAGTAAATCGGCTGTAATAACCCGAACCTGTTTTTCGGTCGTATTCGTATTACGCATCAAATTATATTTGTCTAACGGTTCTTGTTTTAGCGCATCGATTACACGTTTGTATTTCCTAATTGTAGGACGGCTGTTTTTTATAAAATACTCCGGCAAATCCCTGTCGTCAGGATTATATAAAAGGGCAATTTTTGTCGGCAAACCGTCCCGTCCCGCTCTTCCTATTTCCTGATAATAATGTATGGAAGATTCCGGAAATTGTGTATGTATGATAAAGCGAATATCGGGTTTATCGATGCCCATCCCGAGAGCATTCGTAGAAACAATACATTTCCACCGGTTGGACAGCAAACCATCTTCAATTTCTTTTCGTGAATCTGCGTCAAGACCGGCGTTGTAATTGGCGGCGCTTATCCCGATAAATTGTAACCAGGAAGCATATAAATCTGTGTTGACACGTGTCCCGGTGTAAATCAATCCATTTCCATTTTCTTTTTTCAGGAATTCCGCTAACCATGCCATTTTTGCTTCTTCGCTGTCGACCCGGACAACGCGCAGATGGAAGTTTTCACGAAGCAGGTTTCCGCGAATCAGTGTAACATTTCCGCCTATCTGAGCAATGATGTCATTTGCGACTCTTTCCGTAGCCGTGGCGGTGGTCGCTAAAACCGGAAAGTTGGAGGGTAATAGTTTTACAAGGTTGATGATTCTTCGAAATGACGGTCGAAAGTCGTGTCCCCAAACAGAAACACAATGAGCTTCATCAACAACGACCATCGAGAGCTTCATGTGTCGAACCGCTTCCAACCATTCTTGATTTTCCTGCCGTTCGGGCGCAATATAAAGGATTTTTATTTTACCCTGCCTGGCTTTTTCGAGTATTTCGGAATTTTTCCTGAATTCTTGTTCGCTGTTCACGCATGCGGAGGGTATCCCGATGGATTTGAGGTATTTGACCTGGTCACGCATCAAAGCGATCAGAGGTGAGAACACGATGGTTAGACCGGCAAATTGAGTTGCCGGAAATTGATAACAGAGTGATTTCCCAAAACCGGTTTTTTCGATGAGGAGAACTCTGCCGCCGTTTAATAATTTCTCGATGGCTGCCCATTGATCACCGTAAAAATGGTCTAAATTAAAAACCTGTTTTAGTGTATGTTTTGCTTGATTTCTGTTCATATAGTTTATTTTATAGCCTGATTAATGCATCCCGCTTAGCGGTATCATACCCATCATTACATCATAGATATCTGCGGTTCTGACAATTTATATATATTTCCTATTGAATGAGCCATCTCGAGGTTTCGGGTTTCAGGATCTTGTATTTGCTTTTTCAGTATCCCGATTTTCTCCCTGTGATGCTTTCTATCTCAATCCTGATAACGGCTATATTATTGAGTTCGTGGTCTGCGTATTCAAACGATGCGGGTGTATAATGTGCGATGATAGTGTCCATTGCGTGCCGTTTTTCATCAATGGAATTAATGAAGTATGCCCGCCCGAATCCGACAACGCTGAAGTATTTCATACTCCAGTCGCATATTTTCTCCGCGTTTAAAAGCGAAATACCGT
Organism: bacterium SM23_31; assembly: GCA_001304035.1. Classification (GTDB taxonomy): domain Bacteria; phylum SM23-31; class SM23-31; order SM23-31; family SM23-31; genus SM23-31. The sequence goes on from LJUD01000110.1 coordinate 3,618, forward strand.
ACTCGACTTCAAAACAAACCTTGTTGTTCTTTTTGAGAATTTCAATCTTTTTACCTTCTCCGGCAGAATGGAAATAGAGACAGTTGTTCTTATAGCCAAAACTCACCGGAATCACATAGGGAGTGTTGTTGTCGGAAAGTGCGATCCTGCATACTTCCGCTCTTTGAAGTATCGATTCTATCTCTTTTTTGCCGGTAATTTCCTTGTCTTTTTTTCCCATAGTCACATTTAAAACATTTACGGATTAATAAAAAGCGGATTTTGCTAACTGCATCTGTGCTATTAATAATATAGAGCAATATGATTAAAATCAAAACTATTAATTAATTTTATGTGTAAAAATACAAAGTATAATAGGAAATATTTTGTAACATACAAAAAATGCTTGACTTTAATGTTATTAGGATTATTATACTTTAAAAATTTATAAAGAGACATTCACCATGAAAAAATCCGAATTAAGCAATCGACAAGCATCTCTCCCGCATGGTTTGCGCGAAACAATCCAGTTTTACCTTATCGACAGCAAAACGGCGCTCGGGAAAGTAATCGACATTTCTGTAATTTTACTAAATATATTCATAGTCGCAATATTTATTGTAAAAACATACCCGGTTTCAAATAGACTGAACTCTGTTCTCAATGCCGTCGAAGCGGTTGTCATCGGATTTTTCATCATCGAGTACATATTCAGACTCTACGGCGCACGGAATCGAATCAGACACATTTATAATCCCTACAGTATAATAGATTTTGTATCGATTCTGCCGACACTGCTGGAGCCGTATATCGGGACGGAGCATATCGGTTTTTTAATATTGCTCCGCATGTTTCGAGTATTCCGTGCGTTGAGGTTTTTGCGGTTTTTCGAGACAACCGAGTTCTTTTTCGGCAGAATTTCCAATGAGATGCTCAAGGTAATACGGCTGGGCATGACGGTTTTCATGATCTTTTTTGTTTCGTCGGGGCTTTTTTATCTTGTCGAATATCCCGCCAACCCGATGGTGAAGAATTTCGGCAGTGCATTCTACTTCACGGTGGTAGCGTTGACCACGGTCGGATTCGGTGATATTATCCCTATGTCCGGCGCCGGTAAGGCTGTTACGGTTTTGTGCATCCTTTCCGGTATAATCCTGATCCCGTGGCAGGTCGCTGAAATCGTTAGAGAATGGATTCATATTTCGCATAAAAAGCCGGTTGTGTGCAAACACTGCGGTTTAATGTACCATGATCCCGATGCTGTTCACTGCAAGGCATGCGGTCATCTCATCTACCAGGAATATGAAGACCGATCACGACCGGTTCTTTAAATCGATTCCAGTCCCGCACTCCCTCTGTTCCCGGATATTAGAGTAAACCGGGATTATGAAAAATCAAGAAAAATTTTAAATTATTGACAGAACTTTGGCAAAAATTACTTTTAAGGCAATATTAAGCTTTAATATTAGATTTTAGCAGCGAGATTGCCATCCCGAGTACTCGGGATTCCTCGAAAAGACTAATTGAGCTTGGGTGGCACCCCCAAACTCGTTTGGGGGTGAAAAATGATCCTTATATCTAAAAATTTGCCATAGTTTTGTTATTGAGTATTTATCCCGGATAGTTCGTCCCGCTTACCGGGGTTATTCTAAAAAATTCATAGATTTTTGCCGGTAGTCGCATACTTTAGTATGCGTTTAAATGAGTGATAATACGCCGTGTGATATTTAACGCAGTCCCGCTCAGCGGGATGAATAAACCAGGTTATATATACTATTCAAGCTAAAAGCTAAAAGCTAATAAAACATCCTCATCTGCGGAGAAACAATTCTTCGGCAGAACGTGACCCTGTGATGGGGGGTGAGACCGTGCATTTTTATAGCGTTAATGTGTTCCTGTGTAGCATACCCTTTATTACTTTTGAATCCATACTGGGGGTATTCGGCATCGAGTTCCGCCATCATCCTGTCCCTTGCAACTTTCGCAATTATGGATGCCGCCGCAATTGAAAACGACTGCGAATCCCCTTTAACGATAGTCGTGCACGGCTGGCCGAAGCCCGGCGCCCTGTTCCCGTCGATTAACAGGTGGTCCGGCTCTACCGGAAGTTGCAATACCGCTGATTTCATAGCTTTGAATGTTGCCTGAAGGATGTTTATTCTATCGATTTCCTGTTGATATACAATACCGGTTCCGACAGCCCGTGCGCATGTATGTATCGTATCGTACAATACTTCCCGGATTTTTGGAGAAAGCCTTTTTGAATCATTGATGCCTGCCGGTGCCTCACACCAGGGATCAAACACAACCGCAGCGGCAACAACCGGACCCGCAAGCGGTCCCCTGCCTGCTTCGTCGATTCCCGCCACCGCCTGAAAATCCTTCGCCCATAGCGCTTGTTCAAATGTGTTCATAAAAATTTATGATAAATTTAAATCCGTTTTGTAAAGGTAACGATAATTTTTAAAACAGTAAATAATAATATTTACAGGCGAAATAATTCCCTTATAATAATTTCATACAAAATGATAAGGAATCAATTTCCTAATTACCGTTATGGCAGTTCCTTCCAGCCGGCTGGTATTGCGGTCGGCAATCGCTTACTATTTTATTCTCCAAACGGCTTGTCGATTGCAGTGCTTTCCATACCGCCAAAGAACTTCCCACCCTCCTCAGTGACAACAAAGCAGTCTTCGATACGGACGCCGAATTCACCGTAAATATAAATCCCCGGCTCGTTGCTGAAAGTCATACCCGGCTTTAGTTTTAGCTTGTTTCCTTCTACCAGGTAGGGATATTCGTGTCCTTCCATTCCGATTCCGTGACCTACACGGTGGCTGAAATATTTATAGCCGGGACCGTATCCTGCATCTTCGATAACTTTTCGTGCAGCCTTGTCAATCATTTCACATGCAACACCGGGTCTAACAGCGTTTATCGCTTCGGTCTGAGCTTTTTTTACGGTGTCCCAAACCCGGCGCTGCTTGTCGGTCGGTTCTCCAAACACTATTGTCCGTGTAACATCCGACCTGAATCCTTCTATGCTGCAGCCGCCGTCGACCAAAACTATATCGCCTGTATTGAGATTGCGCCTGACGGAAGATCCATGCGGGAACGCCGAATTTTGACCGAACTGCGGTCCGCCGCTTCCGCTGATACCCATCTGACTGTGAGCCTGGCTGATAGCGCTGCTCAAATCGCGGGTGCTTATCCCCTCGCTAAGACTTTTGAATCCCTCTTGATAGGCTAATTTCGTAATCCTGTTGGCGAGGTCCATATACCCAAGTTCTTTTGCTGTTTTTATTCCCCGGCAGCCGTCCGTAATTACGGCGCCGTCAACCAGTTCCAGACTTGGGGCGTCTTGCATAAGCCCGTGGATTACAAAACTCCGCACGGTCGGACCGATGGCGAGTCTGCCGGTGGAAGTGCCGAGGTCTTGTATGATGCCGGCAATGAGCTTGAAGGGGCTTTCATGCTCTTCCCATGTACGGACTTCCTGCTCTTGTGGAATGCGTTCTTTAGCGCGGTCAAGCTCGAACGCCGGGCATACCCATACCGGGTCGCCTTTTTGGTTCAATACAGCCCCGAAGGTGCGTTCGCTTCTACTCCAGCTTATGTTCGTAAAATATGAGAGATTCGTGCTTCCGGATAGGAATAAACCGTCAATTTCATGCTCTTTCATCAGCTTTTTTGCGTTTTCAATGCGGGCTTGATAATCTTCAGGCGTTAACGGTTCGACACCGGCAACCATATTCCTGAGCTGCGACTGCCCGAAGTCGGGCGAACCGGCAAAAAGACTATTTGCGAAACCATATGTTGTAATCGACACACCGCCGATTTGTAAAAATTCTCGTCGAGTAATCACTATATGTTCTCCTATAAATAGGTTGAAATATCAGCCATGATAAAAGTTGCCATCACCGTCCTACTATACTCCACAGCTGATCGCCTAATTCCCAGTATTTGTGTGTCATTGCCCTGCAAAAATCGTTGCTGTATGCTGTCAAGAATTCTATTGCTTTTTCCGGGTTTGTTTTATAAAGCTCAACAAATTTCCTTTCAATTTCCGGTAACTCGGTAAAAGCCTTTTCTTCAAAATCACTAACATTTTCGTTTATTAAATCTTTTGTTCTCCCCCAGTTCATTTGTGCCAGCCTGCTTACTCTGCGGAAAGCCCATCCGGCGGAGTCTCTCCGGAATTTTTGCTGATGACTAACGCGAAAATCTGGGGGAAGCTCGGTTACGCCGGCAAAGATTGGAGCTCGCGGTGAATGAGCGGGATTATCGAATCCGAACCAAACAATCCCTCCTATGGGATTAGGCAGCCAGTCACGGCACTGGATCACTGTTGAATAAGCGCAAGAGTTGACCGCTATGGTTCTTTGACGCTCAACAGTGCCCGGTTTGAGTTCATTAAACAGGGCCATCAAGTCACGCGACATCCATGGATTCGCAGCGGGGCTGGTTATCATTTCTTCAGTACGTCCGTCTTTAACATTTAAGTTTTTTGTCATGTCATATTCACTGCCGGCATAGTATGCTCTGAAAAACTCCATTACATCACGGACTGATACCTTTTTGTCGGGCTTAACAGAGAATGGAAGTTCATCGGCATCGCGTTTAAGATCCAGCGAGGGCGCAAGACTACTTAATACCCAGTATTCCCTGATGCTGAATGGCGTACGGTCGCTGTATGCTTCCCAGAATTTGAACGGTTTGCCGCTGTTCAGGTCCCACCATCCCATTTCTTCCGCAAGCGAAAACACATTCTCCGATGCCATGTAGTTATCGGGGTCGTTCACGTCAATTTCGGGGATTCTGGGGATATTTGCCGAGACGCCCACGTGGTCGTCAGGAATGCGAACCGCAGCCCATACGGCGCCAAATCTATCCGTGCCGGG
>LJUD01000111.1 GCA_001304035.1 bacterium SM23_31
TCGGCGGGCTTACGGAAATTCCTGTTGGAGAAACTGTCCCATCGCCCGACGTATATTTTTACCGCAATAAAATGGAATTCTCATTCAGTGATAAAGTTTGGAACACCCATGAGAAAAAAATTCAGCCGAATGCGATGGGTCTCGGTCTTCACCTTCCCGGACGATACAATACCGTGATTGACATCGAGGAATGTTTCCTTCAATCGGACATAAGTAACCGTGTTGTGCGGTTTGTACGGGAGTCCGCAGTTAAGAGCGGTCTGCCGGCATATAATATTCAAAGGCATAAAGGATTCTGGCGTTTCCTGATTATCCGTGAGGGAAAACTGACCGGAGAGAGACTTTTGAACCTGATTACGAACAGGTGCGGCGAAAACGAAGACAGCGTTATTAACGAACTTGCAGAGAAAATGAGAAATGAAATCCCTGAAGTAACGGCATTTTTCCATGCTGAACATCCGGGTAAATCACAGGCGGCAATCTGGGAAAATATCAGGAAGGTCTACGGTAAAGATTTTATCCAGGAACGTATCGGTCAATATAAGTTCCGGGTGGACTGCGGAACTTTTTTTCAAACAAATTCCCGGCAGGTGGAAAAACTCTACGAAACGGTTAAAGAGGCAGGAAAATTTACCGGAAAAGAAACGGTATATGACCTGTTCTCAGGCGTGGGGACTATACCGGTTTATCTTTCACCCGCAGTATGCGGGGGCACAATTATCGGAATGGAACTCGATCCCCGTGCTGTCGAGGCGGCGCATGCAAATGCCGAACTGAATAATGTCACAAATTGCCATTTTGTTCAGGGTAAAGTGCGTTCATTGATAAAATACCCGCCTGCGTTGTTCAAGAAATTCGGAAAGCCGGATGTCATTATTGCCGACCCTCCCCGCAGCGGAATCGACCAAAAGACTGTGGATAGAATAATAAAACTCAATGCAGAACGGATAGTGTACGTTTCGTGTAATCCGGCGGCGCTTGCCAGGGACCTGAAAGTATTTTCAAGTGACTATCACATCGAAAAAGTCGTTCCGGTCGATATGTTCCCTCACACCGCTCATATTGAATCGGTAACGGCGCTGATAAAAAAGAGTGAGCAATCGTCCGTATAAAATCAGTTTGATTAATGCATAAAAAGTGTTACATTTAAAGTTAATATTTCCCCTTTCAAAGGGGGATTTACAGAAGAAATTAAATGTGATGACATTCGAAATACAGCAATTTAAACGCAAAGTAAAAAGAAGGCGCATCACGGAGTGATCCCTAAAGCTCACTGTTGGTGTTGTCACCAACAGTTAAATAGAAGGACATGTGTGTTGGTGACAACACCAACACACAGCTTATTTATATTAAATAATAACAATCCCGCTTAGCGGGATTATTCCTTTGTGTTCTTTGTGGTTTATGAATTATTCAGGTAAGTTAAACGCGTATTGAAAAAAATATATCAGGATGAAAAGATGATAAAAAAAATAGTCAAAATACGCAAATTAGACGATAATTCATCCCGGGTTACTCGGGATGATTTAGACTATTGGCTGAACAAATCTCCCGAAGAAAGAATATCAACTGTGGAGCATTTACGAAGGCAATATCATGGAAGTACAGCAAGACTTCAAAGAACTGTTAAAATTGTTAAACAGAAACAAAGTTGAATATATAATCTGCATAATTGATAAAAGTGTTTATTTGTTGATATATGTTATTGTCCCGCTTAGCGGGATTAATTTTTCACCCTCACCCTTAACCTCTTCCCGCTTAGCGGGAGAGAGGTTAATATCGCATAGTTATATCGAGTACTCGGGATAAAGAATGTAAAAGAAACGATTCAACTATGGATAGACACGGCAAATGAATTTGGACACCCGGTACCAGAACCAAAAGGAGAAAGATTGATATTTGGTTAAATGAGTCAAACGGAAAAACAAGAATCAAAATAAAAGTAAAAATGTGGTTAGGTCATGCAATATTATATGTTGTATTATGGTTTCAGACAAAGTCTGATCTTTAGAAAGGACAAGAAATCAAAAGGTAGGGTGATCCCGCTGAGCGTGATTAAGTATGGCTATACACTCAAAGAAATTGCAGAATATAGAAGCTTTAATTATACTGCAGTGAGAAGAGCGATTAAAAAAATTTAAGAGAAATATAAAAAGTAATAATGCAAGACCTGACCCCGAATTTTCTGACCCCGAATTTTAGATAAACCGCGTTCATATAAAGCTTTGTATGTAGAATAAAATGAATAATGTACCAATAAATATATTAACGGAAATGCACGTTCAGTGGGAGGACCGGATCGAGATTCCCTGTAAAGATATGGACCTCGACTGCCTGCCGGACGAGAATGGCGGTATTCCATTCGGAAATTATGCCATGTGCTATGCGTATGACCCTGAAAAGGGAACGTGCCCGTTTGTTCCGTTTCGGAAAGCACGGTAATTACACAATTGCATGAACATCTAACATAACTCTAAGGAGGCGAGAACTTTATAAACAAAAATAATGATACGCCAAAGGCGCCGGTTCATCCGTATATAGCGATGTTGACGTCTGTCTTTTTTATATCCTCGGCTTCGATTATCATACGTTATTCGGATGCACCGCCGCTTATTATTGCATTTTACCGGGTTTTTTTTGCAGCGGTACTGCTCTATATTTTTGCGCCTTCTTCGACAAACAGGCACTTGAGACGAATCGACCGGCAGACGCTGCTGACATGTGCGCTTGCCGGATTTTTTCTTGCGCTTCATTTTGCGACCTGGATAACGTCTCTGTCCTACACGACCATTGCGAATTCTGTTGTGCTTGTTGATTCCGGTCCGCTGATTGCGCTTTTTCTTTCGCACTTTATATTAAAAGAGAAGGGCTCACCCACAACATTTGGCGCTATTTTAATTGCAATGACCGGCGTGGTTATTATAAGCTGGGGGGATTTTTCGACAGATTCCGGGCATTTCACCGGTGATGTGCTTGCCGTGATAGGAGCATTCGGGACTGCTGCATATCTTATATGCGGCCGTGTTATCCGCCAGAGAATGCCGTTGACACCGTTCTTAGTGCTGGTTTACGGTTTTGCGGCACTGTTTTTATGCATATATTGTTTTATTACCCGGATTGATTTTTTCGGTTATACGCCTTACAATTACCTGTTATTTGCGGCGCTTGCGGTTTTCCCGACTATCGGAGGGCACTCGCTTATTCTTTATACGCTTCGGTATATGAAAGCATACCTTGCGAATTTAGCTTTTCTCGGTGAACCGGTTGCGGCGCCGGTGCTCGCATTTTTGTTCTTTCGGGAAGCCCCGTCGTGGTTTTTCTATGCCGGAGGAATTCTGATTATATTAGGCTCATTAGCAGCGATTGTGCACGAGGGGAGGAGGGAAAAATAAATAATGGAGTTTAATAGATGACAAGAATTTTGAAAGATAATGAGATTCAGGATTTAATTAAAGAAGAAAAAACCATTAAGCTCACTTTTGGTGTTGTCACCAACAATGTTTAACGGGATTTAAAAAGGCTATGATAAATTTTATGGTTTGTTTAGAATTGTAATAGTAATATATATATGTAGAGACGCATGGCGATGCGTCTCCTAATAAATGGAGCGACATGTATGCATTCTGTTTTAGACGCATCGCCATGCGTCTCTACACACTAATTTGTTGGCTTAATCAGAATTATATCTTGAATCTTAATGTATAATTATTTCACAAAACAATTTCAGACAATATGCACCTTAATGAAACAAAGGAAGAATTGTGGCACGGAGAGATATTGATTTTCTTATTCTTGGAAGCGGTGTAGCAGGTTTAACCTTTGCACTTAAAGCCGCCCAATTCGGGACGGTCGCGATCGTTACTAAAAAAGTAGACATAGAATCCAATACCAATTACGCACAGGGAGGGATCGCCTCGGTTTTCGGTAAGGACGATTCTTTCGAACTGCACATACAGGACACACTATCCACAGGCAGGGGGCTTAGCAAGAGAGAAGCTGTTGAAATTATGGTGCGTGAAGGACCGGAACGCATCATGGAACTGGTCGATTTTGGCGCTCAATTTACACTCCATGAAGACGGTAAATACTTCGACCTCGGTATGGAGGGAGGACATTCCCGCAAGCGGATAGTCCATGCCCGTGATTACACCGGAAACGAAATAGAACGAATTCTGGTTAAAACAGCACGCAATAATCCCAATATTACTATTTATGAAAACCACATTGCCATTGACCTGATTACCGAGCACCAGCTTAAACCGGAAACAAAATCCGGGAATATTAATTGTTATGGTGCGTACGTTTATGATAGTAATGCGGACAAGGTTAATATATTTGCAGCAAAGATTACACTGCTTGCCACGGGGGGCACCGGTCAGGTTTATCTGCATACCACAAATCCGAACATAGCCACCGGCGACGGTCTTGCTATGGCATACCGGGCAGGTGCAATGCTGGCTAATCTGGAATTCATGCAATTTCATCCCACGACACTATATCATCCTGAAGCTGAATCGTTTTTGATCTCCGAAGCAGTCCGCGGCGCGGGGGCAATACTCAGGAACAAGAGCGGTGAACCATTTATGAAAAAATACGATGAGCGCGGTGAACTTGCACCACGTGATATAGTTGCACATGCAATAGATGCAGAACTTAAAAAAACCGGAGATGAATGTGTATATCTTGATTTATCTCCCATCGGCGCTTCTGAAATTCCTGTTAAATTTCCGCAAATTTATAAAAAGTGCCTGGAATTCAAGCTCGACATTACAAAAGAACTAATTCCGGTTGTCCCGGCAGCTCATTATATGTGCGGAGGATTGGTAACGGATCTTCAGGGAAAAACATTGGTAGAGAACTTATTTGCCTGCGGCGAAGTAGCGTATACGGGCGTTCACGGTGCGAACAGGCTTGCAAGCAACTCATTGCTCGAAGCTCTCGTTTTTTCTCACAGGGCAGCACTTCATGTTACGAAAAAGATTGAAAAAATACCATCTCCGCCGATAATTATTCCACCCTGGGACGACAGCGGCACATTCAATGCCGAGGAATGGGTGCTGATAAGCCATGACCGTCTGGAAATCCGCAGATTGATGTGGGACTATGTCGGCATAGTCAGGTCCGATTTCCGTCTCAGCAGGGCAGAACGGCGTATTAAAATGATTCATCAGGAAGTAGAAAATTTTTACAGAAAAAGATCAATCACCGAAGAATTAGTGGAACTGCGCAATCTTGCCACTGTTGCATTATTAATTGTCCGGTGTGCAATGATGCGAAAAGAGAGCCGCGGTTTGCACTATACAACGGACTATCCGGAACCGGATGATATCCGTCACCTTCACGATACCATAATTCAAGAGAGTATTTCCAATTTGCCGGGAGTAATGACCAACATTAAGTGAAAATTTCAAAGTGACTACAGGGATAAATGGACGAACACGATGTAAAAGACGATGCTGCCATACATGGTAAAAGCGGTTCCATAAATGAAAATAATAACAAAGACGGAACTGAACAAAAAGAGGAAAAGACCGGCAGCAAGGGTAAAAAAGAGCCCCGGGATAAAGAAAAACACATGCCCTTTACCGAGCACCTTGAAGAATTGCGGAAGCGGCTTTTCAAATGTATAGGCTCGATAGTCGGTTTAGGATTGATTTCATACATCTTTTCGGAAAAATTGCTTGATTTTTTAACAAAACCGAAGCCGAATCCTGATGTGCCGCTGCAAATCCTTAAACCTACGGGAGGATTTTTAATCCACATAAAAGTGGCATTTTTTGCCGGAATTGTTTTCAGTATTCCGGTTCTTATTTACCAATTCTGGCAGTTTGTCGCTCCCGGACTTTTCACAAAAGAGAGAAAATATATTTTTCCGATTATTTTATTTTCCGTAATCTGTTTTGTAACAGGCGCGTTATTTGCGTATTTTATCGTTATCCCTCTTGGATTAAAATTTCTCCTTGGATTTGAAACAGAATCCATGATAGCAAATTGGACAATAGACGAGTATATTAGTTTTATCACGATGCTCATGATTGTATTTGGTGTGGTGTTTGAACTGCCAATGGTAGCCCTGTTCTTGGGAAAAATAGGGATTATAAATCATAAAATAATGTCAAAATACAGGCGTTACGCACTCTTTGGTGCTCTTGTGTTCGGTGCCGTACTCACTCCTCCCGACTTCATAACGCAATTAGCGCTGGCAATTCCACTCTGGATTCTTTATGAAGTGAGCATTGTACTTGTGCGTATATTTGGGAAAAAACCGTCGGAAAACGATATTTAGCTGTTGCATTACAAATAAATTTCACGTAATTTATAGCTTTATTATATCAAAGCTCATAATAATAAATTTGGATCAAATAAAATTCTCGATGAACTGAAAATATTTAACCGCAGAGTACACGGAGGATCACTATGTTTTCATAACTTTTATATTTTCTTTAGCGTTATTATCGAAACTCTTTCGTGCTTTGCGTTTAATTTTTTTTATTTTTTAGATTCATCCGGCATTTTATTTGTGTAAGATGAACTAAAATTATACTTACTCTTTTGCTTGATTTAAACGAAATTATTAAACCGGTTGCAGTGGACCTCGAAACTGCACAAAAAACGTTTGCCGATTTATTAAAATCCCCTATCCGGATTATTAATATTATCGCCAAGCATATGATGCGGCAGCAGGGTAAATGCCTTAGACCGGTTCTTGTTCTTTTATCAAGCCGAATATTCAGTGAACCCACACCGGAGACGTATAAAGCGGCTGCATTAGTTGAAATGCTGCATAATGCCACGTTGATACACGATGACGTAATCGACGATTCTACTGTCCGGCGCGGGAGACCGACACTTAACGCTATCTGGAAAAATAAAATATCGGTTCTGATGGGCGACTACATTCTCGCCCGGTCATTAACCGTAGCTGTGGGTCTGAAAAGCCTCGAGGCGATCAATATTCTTTCCGAATCAAGCACACGCATGAGCCAGGGTGAGATCGCTCAACTTGTTATTAGTGAAAAAAAACATGTTACCGAAGAGGAGTATTTTCAAATTATCGGTGACAAAACTGCGGCTTTAATTTCTGCATGCTGTCAGCTTGGTGCTTTGACCGTATCGGCACCTCCGGAGAAAGTCGAGGTTTTTAAAAACTTTGGCGAAAAACTCGGTCTCGCTTTTCAAATTAAAGATGACCTGTTAGACATTTACGGAGAGGAAAAGGTATTCGGGAAAACACGGGGAATCGACCTTAAAAATGGGAAAGTTACGCTTCCGCTCATTCACGCTCTGAAACAGGTTGAAAATAAACAGCAGAATAAAATAATGAAAAAAGTTAAGAAACGGGTCCCACGAAAAGAACTGCATTCAATTATTCAATTTATTCGTGAACAGGGCGGTATTCAGTATGCTATGAATAAAGCGAAAAAGCTGGCAGAGGATGCACGGAATGAGCTGTCATTATTCCCCGATTCGGTGTACAAAACCGCATTGATCGAGCTGTCACAATATATTGTAAACAGAAAACAATGAGTAATAAAATTTTTTTATACGGATTTTTTCTTCCCTGCGCCTCTGCAGTAAAAGTATTTTAGTTATATATAATGTCTGAAATTCGAAAAATATTAATCATTCGCCTGAGTTCAATCGGCGATATACTGTTAACAACACCTCTTATCAGGGCATTAAGAAAAAAATATCCGCAAGCGGTTATAGATTTTGTTATTAAGGAACAGTATGCCGACCTGTTGAAGACAAATCCTCACGTGAGTAATGTAATCACTTTTAATCATTCAGCCAGAGGCAGATCCGCCTACGGCGGAAAGGCAGGTATTAAAGAGCTGCGAAAACTAAAAAAGCACATTAAAAAAAAGCGGTACGACCTGTTGATTGACATACACAAAAACTTTCGCAGTATTTACCTGAGAACGGGAACCGGTGCCGGTTTTGTAGTTAAATATCGAAAGGATTACGTAAAGAGGTTTCTGCTGGTCCGTTTCGGGATCAACAGATTCAACACAGTAATACCGATATATAAACGCTATTTTCGTGCCGTTGAATCGCTTGGTATTGTTCCCGGTAATCCAGACACCGAACTTCATATTCCCGGAATAACGCATGAACAGATTCATTCAATTATAGTTAAAGACGGCTTACACGACAATCAGCCGCTTATTGTTCTCTGTCCGGGCGCCGGTTTTGCTACAAAAAGATGGCACACCGAAGGATTTGCCGCAGTGGGTGATTATTTCGCCCGTAAATATGGTGCCATGGTCTGCATACTTGGCAGCCTGTATGATGAGGATGTCTGCGAGGCTGTTCAAAAATGTATGAAGATGCAGTCCGTTAATTTTGCGGGAAAATTTTCACTGTTAGAAGCCGCCGCCGTAATGCAGCACAGTTCACTTGTTGTTACAAA
>LJUD01000112.1 GCA_001304035.1 bacterium SM23_31
AGCCTATGGCAATGATACCGTCCTCCGGTTCAATAACATCCCCGCTGCCGGAAATAATAAGCGCGTTATCCCTATCCATAACACCCAGCAGCGCTTCAAGGCGGCGAAGGTATTTATCGGTACGCCAATCCTTTGCAAGTTCCACCGCTGCACGGTATAAATTTCCGTTATACTGGTCGAGTTTTTGTTCAAATTTATCAAAGAGAGTAAATGCATCGGCAGTGGAACCTGCAAACCCCGCAAGAATAGTATCGTTATACATTTTACGCACTTTTCGCGTGTTGTGCTTGACGATAGTATCTTCAAATGTTACCTGCCCGTCACCACCGAGCGCTACTTCACCGTTCCGCATAATTCCCAGAATTGTTGTTGCATGAAAAACAGGATTTTTTCGCATTGAATTCCTCAGTTATTAGCTATTAGCTTTTAGCTATTAGCTTTTAGCTATTAGCTTTTAGCTATTAGCTTTTAGTTCTTTAAAAAAGCTAATAGTCTATCACAATTTATTATTAATTATTGATCCTTAATCTTTATAAGATATTTCAGGAAATCCGAGTCCGGCGGCAGCACCAGTGTTGTTTGGTCTTTCAGTGTTTTTTCGTATGCTTCCAGCGTCCGCATGAACTGGAAAAAATCCGGGTCTCTATTATATCCGTTCGCATAAATTGTTAATGCCTGTGCGTCTCCTTCGCCTCGAAGCTGCTCGGCTTTCTCGTAAGCTTCAGCCTGGATAATTGTCGCCTCTTTATCAGTTTCTGCACGAATTTTTCGTGCTTCTTCGTCGCCTTCTGCACGGTAAAGATTCGCCTCTCGTTCCCTTTCGGTACGCATTCGCCCATATACCGATTCTTCGATATCCGGCGGAAGGTCCGCGCGTTTTATGCGGACGTCGATAATTTCAATACCAAACTCACTCAACTTACTGTTTGACAGCTTTGTTACCTCGTTCATAATTTCCTGGCGTTTATCTTTAATTATTTCGGTATACGTATATTTTCCGAGTTCGGTGCGAAGATCGGAGTAGATGATCTCATCTAACCGGTTTTTTGCAGCGTTCTCATCAATCACGCTTTCAAGAAAACTTTCTAAATCGGATATTCTCCAGCGGGCATAATTATCCACTACCAGATATTTCAGGTCCTGTGTCATAATAAGTGTGGATGCTGCTTCGTACTCTAAAAGCCGTTTTTCGAACGTCTTGATATTCCAGATGAATGGAATTTTAAAGTGCAGCCCCGGTTCTTCAACAATTTTAATAATCTCCCCAAAACGAAGCACCGCAGCCTGTTTGGTTTCATCCACAGTATATAACACCATATTGAGCGCTATAAATGCTACAATAACAACCACTAAAATGAAAATATTTTTCTTTTTCATTTTATTACCCCCTTATTCAATTGCAATAAATTAAATAAACCGCCATTTTCACCGGTCTGGATGATATACTTTTCCATTCCCGGTAAAATGGCTTCCATTGTCTCGATATATAACCGTGTCTTTGTTACATCCTTGGATTTATTATATTCCTCCAGGATAGAGAGAAAACGCCCTATATCACCCTGAGCTCTCCGTATTCGTTCTTCTCTATATCCTTCAGCCTGCCTGATACGTTGTTCGGCTTCTCCTCGCGCTTTCGGGATAATGTCATTTCTATAGCCTTCCGCCTCGTTTACAAGCCTGTTTTTGTCCTGTTTTGCGCTGGTAACATCATTGAATGCATCGGCGACTTGTTCGGGAGGTCGAACATCCTGAAGATTTACATAGATCACATAAATCCCGGCTTCGTAACTGTCTAATATTTCCTGCAGTTTTTCCCGTGTATCATTTTGAATCGCAGTCTTATTTTCTGTCAGCGCATCGTCGATGGTATTTTTCCCGATTACAAACCGGATTGCCGCTTCCGACGCTTTTTGCACTGTGATTTCCGGATTTCTGACTTTGAAAAGATACTGATAAGCATCTTTTATCCGGTATTGAACGACAATATCCAGGTCGATAATATTTTCATCGCCGGTAAGCATAAGTGATTCATCTTCAATTTGCCTGTATACGGCTGAAGACGTTGAAGTCGCAGGAGAAACAGTACGAAAACCAATTTCAATTCTCTTGGGTTCTTGGACTTCTGGCGTGTCGATTTTCTCAAAGGGCAAGGGCCAATGGTAATGAAGACCGGGTCCTGTCGAACCAACATATTTTCCAAAACGCCGGACAACTCCCTCCTCTTCCGGATTCACTTTATATATACCGGACATTAGCCACAGGATAACAATACCGGCAATAATCCCATAAATTATTTTCGGATTAATACTCCGAAAATCGAACTGGGGGAAATTTATCTCTCCCCCCGGATAGCGTGGTCTTTTTTGCATATTTTCTCCTTTAAATTCTTTTTTTTACGACTATTCTTGTGTTTATCATCAATTGTTTGAGCCCTGTTCAAATTAAAAATACGCGACCCGGCGGGTCGCCACTACAAATCGATTTATTTCTTTTATTCAAA
The DNA here is from genome assembly GCA_001304035.1 of bacterium SM23_31. Classification (GTDB taxonomy): domain Bacteria; phylum SM23-31; class SM23-31; order SM23-31; family SM23-31; genus SM23-31. The sequence goes on from LJUD01000112.1 coordinate 2,501, forward strand.
AATGCATAAAACCGTTTAACAGCAGCTTAATAAAGGGAAATATGCAAGAGGGCATATTTAAATTTTCCTGCGAAGTCTGGCAACCGGAATCATCATGTGTTCACGATATTTTGCAACGGTTCGACGAGCGATCGGAATTCCTTTTTCAGCAACTATTTTAGCTATCTGACCATCGTTAAGCGGAGCTTTCGGGTTTTCATTTTTAATTATTTCTTTAATTTGATTCTTAAGACGCAGTGTCGAAATCTCATCGCCATCTTCTGTAACCATCCTGTCACTAAAGAAGTATTTAAGTTCAAATACGCCGTAATCGGTCTGCACATATTTTCTGTTAGTAACCCTGCTAATCGTTGAGATGTCCATCCCGATAGCATCCGCAATATCCTTGAGAATCATCGGTTTAATATACCGCCGTCCCTTTTCAAAAAAATCCCGCTGTCTTTTGATGATCTCTTTCATGACTTTGATCATGGTGAGTTTGCGCTGCTGAATGGAATTTATCAACCACCTTGCAGATTCGAGTTTTTGATAAATGTATTTTTTTGTATCAACAGGGACGTTGCCACCGTCAGTAAGTATACGCCGATAGGAATTATTTATTCGAAGCTGGGGAACATTCGAATCATTGACGCTCGATATAAATTCGCTGCCCACCTTTTCAACAATCAAATCGGGAATAATGTAATTTTCATTGGTATTTATATAACCTTCACCCGGTTTGGGATTCAATTTACTGATAACGTCTATTGCCTTTTTTACTTCTTCTTGAATAACACCGAGATTTTTTATTAACCTTTCGAAGCGTTTATTTTTAAAATCATCGAAATGATGTTCCAGTATCTTTATAGGAAGCTCATTATCCTTATCCTGTTCCTTTAATTGTATAACCAGGCATTCCTGCAAGTTTCGAGCACCGATACCTGACGGCTCAAGTGTTTGAACTAACTTGAGAATTTTCTCAAAATGTTCAGGAGTAACTATTTTATCCGGTGGTGAAGACAAGTTATTCGCAAGTGTTTCTACATCTCCGACAAGGTAACCATCTTCATTTATATTCCAGATAATATACTCACCGATTTCCCTGTCTGCATCAGACAACGGTAGAAAATGGAACTGAGACAACAAATGTTCCGCAAGTGTAACAGGCGCCGGATCGGGACGATATTCTTCTTCACTCGCATCACGGAGCGTCGGATTAAATTCATATCCCTCTTCATCATTCAGGAATTCTTCAAAATCATATTCCTCATCTTTATCTATATTCTCTTGCGGTTCGTTTTCTTCTTCAGAGCTGTTTTTTATCTCTTCCTGGGCAGGGTCTGAAAATTCATCAACCCGTTCCTGTTCGGTTTCTATATCTGTCTGCTCTTCTAACAGAGGATTTTGTTCCAGTTCTGTCTGTATTTTCTGCTCTAATGCCATTACAGGCATTTGCAGCAGTGTTGAAAACAGGACGTGCTGAGGCGATAATCTCTGTTGCAGTGAAAGTCTTTGTTCTAATCGTACCATAGAATTACCTATCCAGCTTAAACTTATCACCTAAATACAGTTTTCGTGCGTCTTCGTCATTTGCCAGGAATTCGGCAGTCCCTGATTTCAGAATTTTCCCCTCGAAAAGCAAATAAGCTCTATCCGTAATCGACAGCGTTTCGTGAACATTATGGTCGGTAATGAGGACGCCGATGTTTTTCTTTTTCAATTCAAACACTATTCGCTGAATTTCTTCAACAGAAATCGGATCGACACCCGAAAACGGTTCATCAAGCAAAATAAAACGGGGTTTAGTAACCAATGCCCGTGTAATTTCTACTTTTCGCCGTTCTCCCCCGGAGAGTGTATACGCTTTATTTTTACGTAATTTCTTTAATCCTAATTCATCCAATAATTCTTCAATACGCTCCTTTCGTTCCTTACGGGTTATCTTGAGTGTCTGCAATATTGCCATTATATTTTCTTCAACCGACAGTCTTCTGAAAACGGACGGCTCCTGTGAGAGATAACCGATTCCCATTCGCGCACGCCGGTACATCGGATTATTCGAAATGTCGCGGTCACCGATAAACACTTTCCCGCTTTTTGGTCTGATCATGCCGGTGATCATATAAAATGTCGTTGTTTTCCCGGCGCCGTTCGGACCCAGAAGACCGACTATTTCACCCTGCCTTATTTCAATAGAAACATTATTAACAACCTTTTTCTTCCCGTAATATTTTATCAGGTCTTTTGCTATGAGCAGGGAATTATTATTATTATTATTCATAGAGCCGTTTTTTTTTAATCTCCGGCAGCAGGCTTTTGGGAATAATTTCCCCGACTACATCAGGACTATAAATGATTTTATTTGTATAACCATTTTTGAAAAGTATTACTATTTCTCCGCAAGAGCTTACATTTTTCCATTGTAATTCATTATTGTTGTCAAAGCTGTAATATTCGCTTTCAGCATTTTGCTTTGCAACAACCTTATTAATATTTTCTCCATCAAAATAGAGATTTATAACTTTTCCTTTTAATTCATTCTTTAAATCATACAGACCGGTAGTATCGGCACCCGTTAATACTATGGCGCTGTCGCTGACAACAACTTCGGTCAACGTTTCATCCCGTATAACAAGGTCAATTTCTCTGCCATAAATAGTAGTCGATTCATGCTCTATTTTCGGATTTATCCTAAGATAAACCACAGAAGCATCAGCATCATAAGCAGCCTGCTGACAGTAAGCTTCGATCTTACCTTTCCGGATGGCAACACTATCCGATACGATAAACATGATTGAATCGGCGCCGAAATATTCCATTTGTTTTCCGGTAATAAACAGCGAATCGGTTCCTGCCGAATCTGCAATCGCTAACCGGGATTCACCGGTCAAAATGCCGTATTGTTCCTTCTCCCTATATTTCCCCATCCGGGCGGTGGCAACAGCGCCTTGCTCATAATTTATACACTTGATATTACCTGAGGCATCGATATATTTTTCTTTCTCAAAATATTCAAGCTGATCGGCATAGATTCTGCGCAGACTATCGGAATATTCAACGTTACCCTCAGCAATAAGAATATTTTCTGCGTAAAAGTATGTTCCTTTATCCGCTTGCAGCATTCTATTCGATGCAAATTCAAAATATGTAAAAGGTCCCGGACTGTACGCTTCTTCCGTAACTGCGTTATATCGTATTATATCCGATATTAATCTTTTTTCATCATCAATGAATTTTACATTACCGCTAAGAATATAAAGTCCTTCATCTTTATAATTATCTGTGGCGTCACAAAAAATGTTGAGATTTCTTTCGGGAACATAATAATGAACCGGACCAATGACTCGAATAATTGTACGCCCCCCGACATTTCTTATTTCGGTTTTGCTCGATTTTATTAATTTTATATTTTTTTGTGCGTATAATGTCCCCGGAAGAAAAAACAGCAAACTCACACACAGGGAAATCAAAAAATTAATTTTCTTCATTTTTTTATAACAAATTTTCCGGTTGTTTCAAATATGGTAGCATTTTTCAAAGAGCGGTCGGATTCAAAACCACGTCCATACAGTGTGTCAGTTTTCTCGATAAACATAACGGACTTATCTGTGTAAATTATTTCTTTTTTATTATCCCAGAAAAGTTCATCTGTATATAATGTAATACCTGAATCGGATACAACCACCACATTTTTTTGGGCTACCATTATATCTTCAGATTCATTAATCGTTCCCTTATCAGCGGTTAGACGCGATGCATGATTCCCGGATTCATCGTAAAAATCCGCAATAACCGAGTCAGAGAGCTCATAAACCCTGCGAGAGAAAAAATGCGCCATATAACCCGATCTCACTTCGGCAGATTTTATCCCGTCGTTCGTTAATATGCTATAAAATGGCCACGATTCCTGGTCGGGCAATTCTTCAGCAGACCGGGCAGTGGTTTCTATAGTATCAGTTTCACGAGAACATGCACAAATCAAAAGCCATAGTAAAATGACCGCTATTCTGCCAAAACGGTATTTTTTTTTGCTGAAATTATTTATGACAATCCCTCATTCAAAAGGTCATGCAGATGTACCATCCCGACCGGGTAATTCTCGTTATCTACTACAATTATCTGCATGATGTTATAAGACTTCATAATGTGCATTGCCTTTGCAGCAAGGCTACCCACACTGATTGTTTTCGGGTTCGGACTCATCGCCTGTTTTGCGGTTAATTTATCAAGATTATCCCACTTTTCCAGCAGCCGCTTCAGGTCTCCGTCAGTGATTATACCTGTTAGTTTGCCGCTGCCGTCAACCACACAAGTACTCCCGAAACGTTTTGTATTCATTTCGAGGATACTTTCCCGGAATGAGGCAGATTCTTCAACGACGGGTATATATTTGCCGGTGTACATAAGGTCATCAATTTTAAGCAGAAGCTGTTTGCCCAAGCTGCCGCCGGGATGGAGATAGGCAAAGTCTTCTCTGGATAAATTACGCTTGTTAAGAACAGCTATGGCAAGCGCATCCCCCAGGGCTAACGTGGCGGTCGTACTCGCTGTCGGCGCAAGGTCGTTCGGACAAGCTTCTTCTTTCACAGTCACATCTAATACGACATCGCTTTTTTTAACCAATTGTGAGTTCATATTGCCCGTCATTGCAATAATCGGAAGACCAATCCGTTTTAACAGCGGGATCGAACCGTTAAATTCTTCGGAATTACCGCTTTTGGAAATCCAGATAATAACATCTTTACTCTTCACTACACCCAGGTCGCCGTGCAAACCGTCAGTTGCATGCAAAAAAACAGCAGGAGTGCCCGTACTGCAGAGGGTTGCGGATATTTTTTTCCCGATTACACCGGATTTACCCACACCCGATACAACTACCCTGCCTTTGCAATTATAAATTAAATCTACAGCTGTCTCAAACTGGTCGCCGATCTTATCAATTAAAGATGATATTGCATCAGCTTCTATCTGCAATACCCTCTTCCCTGCTTCCAGTGATGAATCTTTTGTTTTGTTTTTGGTCCCTGTCAAAGTTTTCATAATAGTTATCCAGAAGTTTTTGCCATTTTCCCTGCTGTTTCAGCACAAACTCGATTACCTCTCTTACCGCACCCTTCCCGCCGGTAGAATTAGTTACAAAATGCGATTTTGCCTTTACTTCTTCACGACCATTTGCGACGCATGCCGAGAATCCGCATCTCGACATGATAGACAGGTCTAACAGGTCATCCCCTATATAGCCTATTTCTTCGTCAGTCAGATTAAATCCAACCTTAAACTTTTCATAAGGCTTTAATTTGTTTTTATGACCCTGTGATAAAAAATCTATTTTTAATTCCCGGGCTCTGATTTTAGTAACACGTGATTTTCTGCCGGTAATAATACCAACAATAAGCCCGCATTTTTTTGCAAAATAGACACCAAGACCATCCTGAACATTAAAGTTTCTGCTGTCCCTGCCCTTACTGTCGAAAATTATTCTGCCGGCCGTCATCACGCCGTCAACATCGAGCAGGAGCGCTTTTAGTTTTTGCGCTCTCCGGACTGCCTCATCAGGATATACTTGGTCTGACAATGCTATCAATTTCCATCAAAGTTACAAGTAACGGTTCGAGCTGTTCCAAAGGAAGCATGCTCGCCGCATCGCATTTCGCTTCGGACATTTTATCATGTGTTTCAATAAAACCGGCATCACATCCAGCCGCAACACCGGCTCGTGAAATATACGGTATCAATTCGGGATTGCCTCCTCTTTTATCCGACGAGGAAATACCATAATTACGCAGTGAATGCGTCGGATCAAATACTACCGGGTATCCCAGAGACCGCATGAGCGGCAGAGAACGGATGTCCGTTACAAGCGTACGGTATCCGAAACAGGAACCGCGCTCGGTTAGCAGAATATTCGTGTTACCT
>LJUD01000113.1 GCA_001304035.1 bacterium SM23_31
GGCGTCAACTGAAATGTCATTGCCGCGATCGAGAATGTTCCCGCCGAGATACGTAGCATAGACAAGCGAACTCCCCGAAGAATTCAGCTTACTCACAAACACATCCCTGTTCCAGCCATCCAGACTTTCATCAAACACACCCGGAGTTGCCGGAAAGTTAGTCGACATTGTAAAGCCTGTTATGTATACGTTGCCGCCGGCATCTACCGCAATACCATAGCCTTCGTCTCTTTCGCCTCCGCCAATAAAGGTTGAATATACAAGCACAGGATCAATAATGAGAATATAAGCGGGATTATATTTGCCAACAGAAAATTTGTACATGTTTTTTTCACGATCGGTAATCTCATATCGTACATCAACTTCTATTTTATTGCCGTCAATAATCTGGTACGAATATGGTTTTTGTTCAATTATTTTTCCAAGGGGTGTTTTTACCTCGAGTTCATTATAACTATTAATTTTTAGTAAATCATTCTTCTTAAATTCCCCAAAATCGTATATCAGGATTATATCATCAGGGTTTGCCCCCGGCTGAACTACAAAATCGTATTTAACGGTATTCTTATTACCATAATATACGAGGTCTATCCCTTCATAAATATTTTTCAGCCGAACCTTAGAATAATTTGGAACTTCAGTCCGCCATTTATCAGGATCGTTACCGATAAAATAATTATTGTTCCACGGCAGGTGGTCTTCGCCTATTACCTCGGGATTATTATTCGCATCCACAAAATGAAGCTTTAAGGCATAATGTTCATATTCTTTTCCGGTTTTATTATCATCGCTTAAGTCAAGCTCTGCCGGAATAGTTCCTTTTGCCTGCATGCGCCCGGAACGATAATTTATTGATGTCTCTGTTTCCCTGTTTATCCGCCTCCGGCTGAAAAGAAACGTTGTACTTTCCTGTGTAAAAAACATCGCGGCTCCGCTGCCATGAGTGGAAAATTTAACTCTTGAATCAAGCTGCCCTGAATTTTTGGTAAATGTCAGTGGAAGTTTGCCGTAATTCTCTAATACTGCGGTTTTTTGAGCATAAGCGGCACCGGTGAAAATATGAACCATCAGTGTCAATTTGAGTGCGTGATAATACATTCGTTTCATGGAACAATTCACACTGTAAAAAGTCTACTTAAGATAATATAAGAATAGAGCATTGCAGAAGAAACCAGGCTTGGCAAAATTATTTATTAAATAAGCAACAAAAAATATACCTGTATTCCGCCAGAAGCTGATCCGTCTTTGACGGAAAAGAAGTGTTAACTGCCATAGAAATGTAATATAATATATTTTTTAATCTTAAAGTATGATATTTCTCACAAAATTGCGAGTATTGTATTCATTTCACCTTCCGGAAAATACATGACCTGCAACTGTGTATTCGATGCAGTGTATCGTTCGGGATTTAACAATTGCTATTTTCGTGCTGCAAGTTCCTTAACTGCGTCGATTGCTTTTCGTATATGCTCTTCAGTGTTAAAAAAGCCGATGCTGAACCGGACGGTACCCTCAGGTACCGTACCGATAGTTTCGTGCACGAGCGGGGCACACTGCAAGCCTGTCCGCACACCAATATTGAAATCTACATCAAGAAAAGTGCCGACATCACCAGCCGTATATCCTCTGACGTTCAGCGATAGAACCGGGGCTCGAGCCTCGAGCGAATCGGGACAATATAATATTACCCCGGGAACGTCTCTGAGCCCGTCAATGAGCATTTTCAAAAGCTTCATCTCGTGTTCATAAATGTTATCTATTCCAACGCTCCGGATAAACTTCTGCCCGGCGTATAATCCGGCAACGCCCGAAACGTTCAATGTCCCGCATTCAAGACGGAACGGGTATTCTTCAAGGTGTGTTCTTACGGCTGATTTAACACCCGTTCCTCCGAAGCGGATCGATTCTATTTCTATGCCGTCCCTTACATACAATCCCCCGATTCCTGCAGGAGCGTAAAGTGATTTATGACCGGTAAAAGCGACAACATCAATAGAATCCCGTTCCATATTGATCGGTATCATGCCGGCGGTTTGAGCTGCGTCTATAGCAAAAGTAACGCTGCGTTCGCGACAAATCTTACCAATTTCACCTACCGGCTGAACCGTTCCCAATACGTTTGAGGCGTGGTTTACAATTACAAGTTTAGTATTATTCTTAATTTTCGCTTTGATATCGTCCGGATCAACATATCCACTGCTGTCACACGGAACATAGTCGACTTCTATACCGGATTTTTGAGAAAGAACATACAAGGGACGCAGTACGGAATTATGCTCCATATTCGTGCTGACGGCATGGTCGCCTTCTTGCAGGATCCCCTGTATGATCATATTAAGAGAATCACTGGCGTTGTAGGTAAAAACTAATCTTTCGGGCTTGCCGTCCCCGTTAAAGAATTGCATCAGTACGGTGCGTGTTTCAAGAACCATGTTTTCAACTTCCTGCGAAAGGTCGAAGGACGCACGGCCGGGATTAACACCTTTGTCACGGTAAAATTCATACGCGAAATCATGCACTTCCTGCGGTTTCGGGAAACTCGTCGCACTGTTGTCAATGTAGATAAATTCATCCATGTTATTATCCTTTCAGCTAAACTGTATCGATTATTTTCCGTCAATAACAATTAATAAAATCCTGTGGCCAAATCCAACAACAAATACAGACATTAATAGATATTTTGTGTCACCCGGCGCCCGGATTCAATATAATCTCTCTACATCATCGTGAATATATCTACCAAGGCTGTTTCATCTTCAATTATATCATAACAAAATCGCAGTTTTTTGACCGGGCACAAGTTATTCCAAATAATTATTACATGTCTGATTCGTTAGCCAAAACAAGCAATTATACAGTAGTTTTTCCTTCTGAAGCAATTGCTTCTTTATAGATGCGTTCGCGTAGTTTTGGGAGGATATATATGGTGCTCAGGTCCAAGGTGCCGAGTTCGCGGGCGAGAACGGCTATTTTTCCTTCATTCGTTAGCTTTTTATTAATGATAATGATGCGGTCGGATTTTATGCGGCACATGCCGCCTTTAAAATCGCCATCATCATACCGCACTGCAATATCGAGACGCGCCGCTAAATTTTCAAGTTCTTGAAGTAATTGTTGAGCATCCATTTTTATATAGTTATGTTTCCTTTTTACAAAGTAAAAAAATAAACTATAAATTTCAACACTTGTTTTAGTGAAAAATGTTTGTTATTTTCATTTTTAATTCATAATCAACTATAGTGAAGCCGTAAGGAAGCTTCAATTTACTGCTGTCGACTGTCTTATGATTGTTTTCTGCCGTACGATGAAAGCCCAAAGCTTTATTTTACCTTTACGGTTTTGTACGAAATGTACGACTGCGTGACGAGATATAAAAAAACAGAGATATTCATCGTATCTTAAGCAAATTAATATATGAGTGAGTTATGCGAGTTGCAATACTTTCCCGAAAACGTTCTCTTTATTCTACAAAGCGTTTGATAGAAGAATGCAAGAAACAGGAACTTGAGCCGGTTGTATTGAATCCGCTAAAATGTGATATAATCATCGGTAAAAAGAACGATTTTCTCTATTATAACAAAAGAAGGCTTGAAAGCATTGACGTTGTTATTCCAAGGATCGGTTCTTCAATAACACAGTACGGAATCTCGGTACTGAGGCGGTTTTTGGACATGGGAGTCCCCTCGGTAGCTAATCCTGAGGGAATTGCCCGGGCACGGGATAAGTTTCAGGCTCTTCAGATTTTGTCAAACTCCGGTTTGCTTGTTCCGCAGACTATTATGGTGCGCAATCCTGCGAATATTTCAAAAGCGATTGACCGGGTCGGCGGCGTTCCGGTTATAATAAAACTTATCCGCGGGACGCAGGGTGTCGGCGTCATCATACTCGAGTCGAAACAATCGGCAGCATCTACCGTTGAAGCCCTGTGGAGAATGGGCAGGCATATTTTAATTCAGCAGTATATTATCGAATCAAGGGGTATGGATATGCGGATTATGGTGGTTGATGGAAAAGTTGTTGCGAGTTGCCGGAGAATTGCCCGTTTTGGAGAATTCCGTTCAAACATTCATCAAGGCGCTGTCGGTGAGCCGTTAGAACTCACCCCGGAGCAGCAAGAAGTAGCGGAAAAGGCTGCGGGGATTTTCGGTCTCGGCGTGGCGGGAGTGGATATGCTGGAATCAGTCAAAGGAATGATGGTACTGGAGGTTAACGCTTCACCCGGATTCGAAGGAATAGAAAAAATAACGGGGGATAACGTCGCCAAACCGATAATTGAATACGCAAAACGACTCGCTTTGCAGAAAAATAATCTATAGGCAGCGGTATGAAATTCCTGGCAGGCACTTTAGAAATCGCTAAAACAAGAATTAAACGGGGCGAACGGAAGCAGATCAGGCTTCAGGTCAGCACGTCATTCGTATCAAATCCTACATACATACCGATTACCGTGCTTAGAGGTAAAAAAATGGGGCCGGTTGTGTTGATTACTGCGGCAATACATGGAGACGAACTGAATGGAATTGAAATCGCCCGGCAGTTGATTTACAATTTTGACATGTCTAAGCTCTCCGGTACGCTGATTTGCGTTCCGGTTGTGAATATTTACGGATTTCAGAATACCAGCCGGTATTTGCCTGAAGGAAAAGACCTTAACCGCTTTTTCCCGGGGGATCCTGCACAGTGGTCACAGGGTAAATATGCTTATGTAATTTATACCGAACTTGTCGAGAAAAGCAATTTTGTCATCGATTTGCATACTGCTTCGGAAGGACGTTCTAATTTACCCCATGTCAGGGCGGACATGTCCCATCCGGAAGTCGAACGGATTGCACGCGCTTTCGGAACAACTGTTATACTGGATAACAAGGGGTACAAAGGTACGCTACGACGGAGTGCGACTGAAGCCGGAATACCGACCATTGTCTTTGAGGCGGGTGAAACGCGTAAATTCGAAAAGAAAATAGCCGCTCACGGATTGCAAGGAGTGCTCAATGTGCTTACGGAACTCGAGATGCTCCCCGGGGGAAAATATCGTGCGCCTATTCAATTTGTTGTTAAGGAATCGCATTGGGTGCGGGCAGACCACGGCGGTATTCTTTCATTTAACACACGTCCGGGTCGATTGGTGAAAAAAAATGCAGAATTAGCCACAAACACCAATCCTTTCGGTTTCGAGGTTGAATCTATACGTGCACCATTTGCCGGATTAGTTATCGGTATTGCAACTACCCCGACGGTAACGCCGGGGCAGGGAATATGTCACTTGTCCAAATTGGACGAACCTATAAAATCCGTCAGGGAGCGGTTAATGCTCCATTACGGGAAAAAACGGGTGGTTTTTTAAAATATGGAGAACAGTATAATAATTGCGGGTGAACGGATTGCACAGGGCACGCAGAAAGAAGTTCGCCTTAAAATAAGCGAATTTTACACTGCATATCCCGTATATATTCCGGTAATTGTTACCCATGGCGTTGAAGAAGGTCCGGCTCTCTTTGTTACTGCGGCAATTCATGGGGATGAAATAAACGGTATTGAGATTGTCAGGCGCCTGGTGACAAAAATTAATCCGAAGGAACTGCGGGGTACTGTTTTGTGCGTGCCGGTCGTGAATATTTTTGGCTTTTATACGATGTCCAGAAATCTTCCGGACCGTCGTGACCTGAATGATGCATTCCCCGGTATCCAGAAAGGTTCACCGGCTTCTCGTGTTGCTTATATACTGTTTGAGGAAATCATTAAAAAATGCGATTACGGCATCGATATACATACCCCGCAGGTAAAACGGATTGAAATACCCCACACTGAAGCAGACCTCAGCAACCGTGATGCTCACCAGCTTGCACGTGCATTCGGCACACCGGTCGTTATCAACACTGCCGGCCCTGAAAAATCACTCCAGAACAGCGCAGCGAGTGCAGATATTCCGACAATTGTATTTTCAGGCGGTGAAGTGCTCAGATTTCACGAAAATGTAACTGAGCAGGGTGTTGACGGTATACATAATGTTCTTGCATACCTGAATATGATCGAATTCGAAATAAGCAAGCCTGAATATTCGATTATTGTTCAGGAAAGCCGTTCTGTTCAAACCCAGCAAGGCGGTATTCTTTGTGTTAATGTGAATCCCGGAGGTCTCGTTTACCAGGGTGACTTGATTGCAAGGGTAACAAATCCCTTTGGCAGGGACGTTGAGCTTATCAAAGCGCCTGAAACGGGATTGATAATAAGCGCATCAACAAATCCGCTTGTTAATCCCGGCAATGAAGTGTGCGCATACGTTATGCTGGATAAATCACTCGGCATTGTCGAGGAAGCACTCCGGAATAGAAAACAAACCGAATAAATTACGATTGACGGCAATAATTTTTTCTCGCAAAGACGCAAAGGGAAAATGAAGCTAAAAGCTAATAGCTAATAGCTATTTAATTTGTGTATTTAGCGGGGCATGTTATAAAATGTAGGGGCGACCCGGCGGGTCGCCTCTACGACACTGCGCGATTCATAATTCGCAGCAGTTGATGATACATTTTTAATATAACAGTACTTTGAAAAAAATTACTTTTATGGCAAAATTAAGCTTTTTGTTATCCCGCTTAGCGGGATAGAAGAGAGATTGCCACGTCTCCCGCTAAGCGGGATCCTCGCAATGACTAATTTGAACCTGCTTGTTTGTCCTTGAAAACATGAAATATTTTATGAATTATTAAGGATAATAATACAATTTCCCAAGATTATATGTAATATCAAATATAAATAAAAAAAATAAAAATTCATTGTTGCTTTTTGAAAAATTAATAATATATTATGAAACGTTCAAAACTTGATAAAATTAATTGAATATACAAATGAAACCGGTCTATTTTACCCTGTTTGTAATATGCGGTGTTTTCATAACATTTGCATATTCGCAAGAAAAGAATGTTGATAAGCAGCAATTTATTCAAAATATTGAACCGAAGTACGCCGGTTCCGAATTTGTTACACTTGAAGAATTATACAAAATCCCGGTTGACGAATATGAGCAGTATTATTTCTCTGATATATGGGCTATGGATGTCGACAGCGATACAAATTTATATGTTCTTGATAATCAGGAATGTACCGTTACGGTGTTTGATAAAAACGGGAAATTTCTAAGGACTATGGGGGGCGCGGGACAGGGTCCCGGGGAATTAGAAGAACCGGGAAGTCTTTGCATTCTTGACGGGAAAATATACATATACGAATGGTTTAAGGGAATAAAAGTCTGGGACCTTCAGGGTAATTATGTGGATTTTTTTATTAAAGACTCTTCCGATTTTGTAGTTTTCAGAGCTTTTGATGATTTCTTATTGACCGTTGAAGGAAATAGTATTAATGAATCATTGTCGGAAACGGAATATTACTTCGAGAGATATACGCTTGATTTAGAAAAAATTAACACGGTTGCCCGGTTAGAACACAAAGAAAAAAATGGAACGTTTGTACCGGACCTTGCTTTTGCGGTGAATTCAAAACGGCATATCTATTTCCTTACGGGCAGGGATGAATATAAAATAAACATTTACAGTGCCGACGGTGATATTTTAAAATCTTTTGGGAGAGAATACAAACGGATTCCTTACTCAAGACTTCTACATGAGTATAAGAGAAAAATTCGTGCGGAAGTGAGAAGCGAGTACCCGCAGGTTGTGAGAATTATTCTGATAGATGACTGCGATTACGTATGGGTAGTGTTAGGCGAATGCACTATGGATTGCGATGCATCTTATAGCGTGCTATCTACTATAGATATTTTTAATGAAGACGGTGAATTTCTATATACGTTTGAATGTCCGCATTTTGTGGCCTGGAGTTTTATAAAATGCGGCAGGCTGTATTCCAGACCGACCGGTGACGATCCGAACATTCGCGTGTTCAAGATTCATTATAACATTAAGTAACTGCCCAAATCTGCGTTATTAATACATTGCCTTAAAATCTTTGCGTTATTTATTTCAAGTTAACAGGGTTTCACACCCCGAGTGCTCGGGATTGCAAATAATCTATTTTCGAGCTCAATATAGTATTTTGATAGTCCCGCTAAGCAGGGATCACCCTGTCATTCCGGACTTGATCCGGAATCTATGCTTTGTTTTTAGATCCTGAATCCCGATAAACGGGATAGATCCCGAGCACTCGGGACGAGTTTCGTGAAAGGCACTCAAGTTAACAGTACTTCTTCGGCAAATTTTGATTAATTGTAATATTTAATGTGCACGGATACCTATTAAACAAGTAAAATATGTTTGTGTCATTCCTGCTTTCGCAGGAATGACAGATGTGAAGTTACAAATTTTGCTAAAGTCTTGAGTTTAATTGAGTATTAAAGAATACATTTAGTTAAATGCATATATATTTAG
>LJUD01000114.1 GCA_001304035.1 bacterium SM23_31
CGTTGACCGGGCTGAGCACATTCAACTGTGCATCGATGCGATGACTTCGGTTGCAGATGACCTCGGCTTGTAACCGTTTTTCTCGCAAAGCCGCAGAGATGAAAAATACTTAGAAATTAAAGGAGATGATAACATAAAATATCATCTCCCATAAACCGCCCGGTCGATTTTGTATTTATTTATTTCTCAACAATTTTATATTCGTAAACACTTATACCCTCTAAATCAACAAAAAACACTTGGGCACCGAACGTGTGAATACTGATTGGAGTAAATTCTTCAGCCCATGGTATTTCGTAAAGAAATATGCCTTCATTATCATATATTTCCAGTTCGAAGTATGGTTCAGGATCATTTTTTTCAGGTTGTCTGGTAAACGTCATGACCCAGATTCTACCATGATTGTCGATACCTATACCTCTTGAAACCATATTCATTTTCGGCGATAAAATACCTCGTGCTCCACCTTCAAATTCTTTTACAATAGTTTTTGGTCGGCTGATTTCGTAGCTCAACGGTCGGTCAACCGTTAATAATAGTTCTCCCTCAGATGAATATTTCTCAACCCTATTATGATACATAAACGTTATATAAATAAAATTATTATTATCCGAGCATGAATAGAACTGATTACCACTCCTGTTTACAAATATATCTTTATAATCAAATGGTTTACCAAATTCCCGCAGAAGCTCTCCTTTATTGCTATAAATTTGTATTAGCGGTAAGGTATACTCTGTAACTGGTTCGGACAAAGCATCGAATGAATCTGTAATTATGCCGGAAATATTTTTAGTGATGAATTCATCGGAACGGAGCATTTGGAATTCTGCCGCACGTTCTCCAAATTTAAAAGTCCGCAATTCACGTCCTTCCTTCGATAAAACCGAAATACGGCTATTCCCCTGGTCGTAAATATACATATTTCCGTTAGAGGCAAGACCTATTGATCTAGGATATTCAAATTCACTGGGACCCTGACCTTTCCGTCCAAATGTGGCAAGATATTGCCCATTTGAATCGTATTTTTGAATTCTGTAATTTCCCGCATCGACTACGTAGATATTTCCATCGCTGTCCCTGGCAATATCCATCACCCTGTAGAGCATATAGTTTTCATCTTCAGTATCATACTCGCCAATCTTCTGCACAAATTCAATCTCAACTTTCGGTTCATCGCCCCATGCTGGAGCAATGTTGTGCACATAATTCACGCCATCTTTTATTTCGATGGTGTAGGTTTCATCACTTTTACCGCAATTAAATAAAAATGCAATTATAGTAATAAAAATAAATAATGCAGTTTTTATCCTCATTTCATTCTCCCTTATTAATTCATAGAATAATTGTTTCTATTTCCCATACATCATTGGGTAGATTTTGTATTACTTTTCAACAATTTTGTATTCGTAAACGCACATTTCTTCATCCCTATCAATTAAATATACCAAGTCTTGAAAAATTCGCATGTAATTAAAATTCTGAGGAATTGGAAGATTCCCGAGAAGTATTCCGTCATTGTCAAAAATTTCTAATTCGAAATAGTCTGTAGGATTATCGCCTTCCTCCTTGAGTTTTTTATA
The DNA here is from genome assembly GCA_001304035.1 of bacterium SM23_31. Taxonomy (GTDB): domain Bacteria; phylum SM23-31; class SM23-31; order SM23-31; family SM23-31; genus SM23-31. The sequence continues at coordinate 1,584 of LJUD01000114.1, forward strand.
GGTTTTTACCCAGATACGGTTTTTATGGTCTATTCCGATGCCCGCAGTAAGCCGGTAAAAACTCAGAATACCTCTTCCAGGCTCAAAGATAATCGAATGTTCTTCGTCAACTCCCAATTCGATATTTATCGGTCTGTCTGTCCTAAAAATGAGATTGCCTCCAGGAGAATATTTCTCAATCCTGTTTTGATCATCAAATGCAGCATAAATATTGTCATCTTTATCCACATATAATCCATAATAATTTCCAAACAACGTTCGGAGTCTGTCACCATAGTCTTTTCTTTCGCCGAATGCTTTAATAAAATTACCATCAGCATCGTATAAAGAAATTAAAGGACAATCTCTTGCTATATTTTCAGCCGCATTATTACTGGTATTATTGAGAATGTTACCAGCTCGCGTTACGCATGAAAACTCCCTTAGAAAAACTATTCTATTAATTTCTTTACCATCATTTGTCAGAATCAGACAACCGTTTAAATCAGCAACATAGAGGTTACCTTTTGAATCCATTTCCAGCTTTTTAGAAAAACCGAATTCACCAGGACCCTGTCCCTTTCTACCGATGGTTGCCAGATATTTCCCGTTTCTATCAAATTTTTGAATGCGGTAATTTCCATTATCAAGAATGTATGTGTTTTCATCGGCATCTCTAACAAGGTCATAAGGCTTATAAAGTAGGTAATTCTCATCATCACCATCCAATTCACCAATCTTCTGCACAAATTCCAGCGCAACCTTCAGCGTGTCACCCCAGAGCGGTGTATGGTTGTGTATGTACTTCACGCCGTCTTTGATTTCGATGGTGTAGGTTTCATCACTTTTACCGCAATTAAATAAAAGTGCAATTACAATGATAAAAATTAATAATGCAGGTTTAATCTTCACTGCGGATTCCTTATATTTATATATATACCATGTTATATTTTTTATATTTACATGTAAGCATATAAATAAACAAAATCAACGGGAAAAATAAAATTTATTACCCATCCGGGAAAAAATGTCGGATTTCGTAAAATATTTTGCTCAAAAACAATTTTTTTCTTGACATTCAAAATAAAAATTTTTACATTTTTAACCGTAAGATTTGTATTTTGTACAATCTCTATCAATCTCATTTATTTTCTAAAGAGCTTGCCGGTATAATGATCAACTATACCGGCATTCTATTTATGTACTATATATTAAGTTATTTATTTCCCGTTTAGCGCCGGGGCAATCAAGAAATAGAACAGCGCTCCGTGCCGCTTTTTCATCTGATAACGATACTGTTACAATAAAATTCGTCAATATCTTTTAATTATTTCCAACAGAGCCTTGACGGCGCGCGGGTCTTTGCTTTTTCCGAGAAATTCGATAGTATCTTTACGGAAAGCCATATTTTTATGCGTTTTTGCAACCTTTATAATCAGCGGAAGACTTGCTTTTCCATCCATTCTCAATAACCTGGATAGTGCAGTAGACTGTATATCTTCATCAAAATCACCGAATAAAATTGCTTCTATGGCAGGGATAAAGGCTGGATTTTTAATGATATTTCTCGACGAGAGCGCCGAAAAAGCATAAGCGCGAATATCCGGATTTTTATGTGTTGTGATGATTTTTACAAATAACGGATCTCTTTTAGCCGAATCCGCACGTGCCAATGTTGAAATATGATTTTGCAGAACCTTTAGACTGTCTTCCTTCCAGATGATTTCCTCCAAAACATCAAAATATTTACCCGGCTCTCTTCTGCTGATTGAACTCAATGCATACGAAAGCAAATCAGTATTTTGTTCAGCCCGTGCAATATCAAGGAAATACTTTGTTGCTTCTTCAGATTTATACTTTATAAGCATACTGAGAATAGCCTGGCGGATTTTTATATTTTCCGTGCGGGTATAGAGTTCCATTAGTGGAGGAAGTACAGTCTTTTCATCAGCGTTCCCCAGGGCATATAAAGCGGCAAGCGCAATCTCGTCATTTTGTGCTTTTTGCAATTGCTGTACTTTCAGCATATAATTTTCGTTTCCTAAATCTGCCAGATAAAGACCTAACCTTATCATATTTGCCTGAGCGTCATCGACCCACTTGCTGTCGGGATATTTTTCTACAAATGTTTCATACGCCTCAAATGTTTTTCCCAACTCCGGGACGGTATTTCCCGCCAGTTTCTCCTGTGCATAGCACTTCCAGTACTCTGCATCGTCAACATAGCTGCTTTTTGGGTATCTTTCTATAAATTTCAACATTGCATCATGCGCATCCTGCCACTTTTCTTCGAGGATCAATTTATTTGCCTGATTGTAAGTTGTAGTTTGTGCCACTCCCATTTCAGCAAATAGAAAACAGACAGCAAGAGCAACCAAAATGCCAATGCTTATTAGACTCTGATTTTTGAATTTCATCTCTTTTCTCCTTTAAATAGAATGGATAAAAATATAATTTTTTGTAAAAATTTATTAATCTGATTTTGCTCTTTGTCCCCCCGCATACTGCGGGGGGATAATATATACCTGTTTGTGAAAGCATAGCTGTTAACATATATGTCCTATCGAATATTCTGGAGAACTATGCGATGTTAACCTCTCCCTTAAGGGAGAGGTTAAGGGTGAGTGTGAAAAATTAATCCCGCTAAGCGGGACAAATAACTAAATCTATACAATTTTTTTAGTTCTCCCGGCATTTTGTCTGAAATGGGATAACCCATTGATAATTAATAGATATTCTGATTGTCATTTCTTATGAATATATTCTATAATGTCATTGTATTTAATCTATTTTGTTCAAACAAAAGTCCTGATGATCCATTTTTTTCAAAAACTACCCTTTCTTGTAATCCTGTCTATTTCTTCAAGGTTTATTTTAAGCATCAGCGCACTGCTTTTAATACCGGATTGGAGCAGTTCTATTTCAAATTCATTGCCGCCGTTTTCAAATTGTATAATTTTAAGCAGAACTAGCTGAAGGTCAAGAATAAGTTCCAATAACTCTTCACGCTGCTGATATAGAAGCCCTGAGCCTATGTATTGTGCTTCTTTAACCAGTTGACGCGATACCTCTTTCTGGCTTGAAAAATCGAGCCCGTATATATCGTCCGTTGCCGGATCATAATTAACGATACTGCTCAGAATTACTTTTGAGCGCTCAAGATACTTCTGGATACGGCTTTCAAAAACCGATTGGTCCGGTACGTTATACTCCTCCTGCACAGCGTATTCGGGCGAAAAGAACTCCCGTCCGATAAACATTCCCACAGCGATCAACAACACTGCAGCTATGGGATTATAAACAAGCTTTGGCTTAAAGATCAGTATATGAACAAGACTATTCCACCATTCTTTCCAAACCGGAACAGGCTTTGAAACATTTTCAATTTTATTTGAAAGCCGTGCACAGTAATTTTTCCAATATTGTGCATCCGGTTCATAAAGCCGCCGCTTATCCATAACTTTAATTACGGATTCCGCTTCGGCAAACTCTTTAGCGCACTTATTGCATTTCTCAAGATGAGCATCAAACCAGGATTGCTGCTCATCGTTTAATTCATGATAAAGTGCATCGAGAAAAAGTTTTTTACTTTTCACACAGTCGCTCATTTTGCATTCTCCATTTCCGTTTCTTTAGTATAAAATGATAGTTCTTTTTGCAGTTTTTTAATTGCCCTGAACAGCGTACTTTTGACCGTGCCCTCAGCTACGTTTAGGATTTCTGCGATTTCTTTCAACGGTAAATCCCTGTAGTGACGCAAAACAAATATAGTTCGTTCTTTATGCGTGATTTTTTTTAGCGCTTTTTCAATATGCATATTAATCCGGCTTAATTCCGTATATTGTTCAGGATTCCCGGTTCGTGAATCTTCATAATTTTGTATATTTCCCATTTCATCGATGATAGAGTTTTCCTGAAATTTTAATGCTGATAAGGATTTTTTTCTCTTCTTGTTGATGCAGGTATTAACCGTAACCCGGTAGAGCCATGTACTTAATTTTGCTTCCCCCCTGATTTTGTCCAAGGATTGATACAACTTGAGAAAAACTTCCTGTGAAATATCCTCAGCATCGTAATGACTTCCGGTCATACTCAGCGCAAAATAATAGACATTCTTTTTGTGATATTCAACTATCATACGGAAAGCGGGGCTATCGCCGCTGCGGGCACGCCGTATAAGTAGCTGCTCTTCTTTCATTTACTTCCCGTTTTACATTCTTATTTCTTTGATATGACGTAAGGTATGGTAAAAAAGTTTACAAAAAAACAGGAATTTAGCATTTTATTATGTAATAGTATTATTTCTTTTTTCCTTGTCAGGAAGAAATAAAAAAAGGGCACGGAGACCGTGCCCTAACTATAAAATTATTTTTTTAATTTTTCGGGATAAATAAATTACACAATTTACAGGCATTCAGGCTACTAACCGAAAGCTATAAATCGACCACTATTTCAAATATTCTTTAACGCATCATCCAGACCGGCAATAATATCATCTGCTTTTTCAATTCCGATGGATAATCTCGAACCGCTTTTATCCATACGCGCTTTTTCCTGTTCTTCTCTCGGAATCATAGAATGCGTTAAACTGCCGGGTTTCTCGATAAGCGTACGAATATGCCCGAGCGATACCGCCAGCGTAATCGAGTAAGCGTTCTTTGCAATGTAGTTCAGCAGTTGTGTCGCTTTCTCTTCCGTATCCTCTTTCAACACGAAATAAATCATATTACCCGGTGCGAAGTTGTCGTCGAAGTCCCTCATCTGTCGCTCTGCAAGTTCACGCTGGGGGAAAGACTTTAATCCCGGAAATGAAACACGCCTAATCTTCGGATGATTCTCCAGATATTCCGCAATTTTATATGCGGATTCCTGCTGTTTTCTGCCGCGCTCGACTAACGTCGGCAGTCCGTACACAAGGATGGGCCAGGCACATTTTGCTGCAAGAACACCGCCGATGTCTTTCCGATACAACATGATTTCACTTTCATATTTCTTGCTTGTAATGATTGCGCCGCCCATATCGGTACCGAAACCGCCGACATTCTTTGTCAGGCTTTGTGCAGTAGCGGTAATACCGTGATCAAGGGGTCTCTGGCAGCGCGGTGTCCCGAAAGTATTGTCGACAATAGAAATAATTTCACGCCCGTTTGGTCTCTTTTTGTTTTCCGCTTCGACAATATCGGCAACGGCTTTCATATCGACGAGCTCGAGCGTCGGATTAGCAGGAGTTTCAAAATACACGACCTTAACATTCGGATTCAGACTCTTTACCAGGTTATCGGGATCAAGCATGTCGATATATGTCGATTTTATTCCATACTTGTGCAGCCAATTAGCCGAAAGGCTGTAAGTACATCCATACATTGTTTTATGAAAGATAACCTCATCGCCCTGCCGGAGTGAAAACAGTATTGCGGCTGATATTGCCGCCATGCCGGTTGCAAAACAGAACGCAACTTCTCCGTTTTCAACATAGGCAAGCTGGTCTTCGAGCATTGAACGTGTCGGTTCATCCAGCCGGTCATAAATATAGGTCGGCTGAGTATCGACATCGGTCGCATGCATTTTTGCAAGGTTCTTAAAGCCAGCCAGTCCCCGTTCTACTGAATCAAGTCTGTATGTAACCGATGATGATAACGGAGGCACCACATGATGGGAATATTCCCATTTCGGCGTACAGGCGACACCGTGAATCAGGTGACTCTCCATTGAAACATTACTTTTTTTCTCTTGTTTTTTCATAACATACCTCTCAAAATTTAAAATTATTTATATTATCGATACATTAAATTGACTGCTTTTTTGCATCACATCCATTTTAGGACAATACAATTCCACTATGTTTTTTCACTGCCGGACTCGTCATTGTTATTGACCGCAATTGCGGTCTCAATCTTCGGAGAAGATAATACAACCAGTGTTTTCAAATGCTGGATTTGCGGTAATTCGAGCAGTTTATTCAGTAACAACTTTTCATATATCAAAATATTCCCGACCGCGATTTTCAGGAGGAAATCGGCATCGCCGGTTACATGGTGACATTCGAGGACTTCTTCTAATTTCAAAGCAGCTTCGAGGAAATCCTTGACCGCCCGGCTGCCGTGAATCCGTAGTGTCACCTCAACAAAGGCAAACATCTTAATACCAACCGACTGCGGATCAATGATAGCGGCATATTTTTTTATGATTCCGGCTTTTTCCAGTTTTCTTACCCGGTCGAGCGCCGGCGGCGGCGAGATGCCGATTTTCTGGGCTAACTCGGCATTGGTAATCCTTCCGTTGTTCTGGAGTATTTCCAGAATTTTCAAATCGGTCTTATCAAGTTTCATAATACACCATTTTCGATTTGTTTAAATAAACGGTAGCTAATAAAAAAATATAATAAAATATTTCAATATCGCAACATATAATTATAATATTTTTGATTTTTCCGTATTATTATTAGGCATATACTGCATTTATTGGTATTATATAAGCCAATATACTCTGCCGGCTGCCTGCCGCTGAAACACTTTTTGGCAGCATGAGTACATAATTACCGTTGGTTCTTTATCGGACAATATAATAGGAATAAGATGAGTGGATACTCCACCTTTTCGGTATGAATAATAAGCCGCTGCAGCAGCGTAACGGACTGTATCCCTTTGTCTATTTTACCGGGAAAATAAAGTGTTCATAAAATCAGAACATCTTAAACACTATTTATGAGTATAAATCATTACTGTCCGGTTAAAAATTTTGAATGTAATTCCCACTCTTCAATGTCATTCCCACGCAAGTGGGAATCCATTTTAAAGCAAATTCAAGTACAATGGATTCC
>LJUD01000115.1 GCA_001304035.1 bacterium SM23_31
TTACTTCATTGCGGCGAGGGTCCGGCGTTTCGGGCAGTTCACAGTTCCCGATATTCTTGAAGCCCGCTACAATCAATGGGCGCGCCTACTGGGAACAATTACCACGATTATTGCCTTTGTTACAATAGTCAGCTATCAATTTCGCGGCGGCGGTTGGTTAATAAACATAATCTCGGAAGGTTCAATTTCCGAGCAAACCGCAATACGTTTTGCAGCCATATTTGTCGTCCTTTATACACTGCTTGCCGGTATGCTGTCCCTTGCTTATATTGACGTGATAAACGGCGTGGTCATTTTAGGCGGTGTATTCCTTGCATTGCCGTTCTTGATAAAGCATGCCGGCGGAATTGCTACAATTGCACAAAATGTTACCCCGCGTGAGAACTGGTTTTTCGGGAACATGTCGGTGAAAGAGGCGGTCGGATACTTTATACCGACCTTCTTACTGGCTTTAGGCAGCGGTACTATGTACCAGCGTTTTTTCTCAGCCAAAAACGAAAATGAAGCGCGGCGTTCGGTTATCGGATGGGTAATCGGCGTTATACTGATCGGCATTGCACTGCAGAGCATGGCGGTTATCGGAAGCAGTATGTTTAAGGGGCTTGATGAGAACACATCCGGTAAAATCATTCTTTTTGCAGCGCATGAGGGCGTTCCAATAATAATCGGCTGTTTCCTTATGGCATCGATTGCCGCCATAATTATATCCACCGCTAACAGTTTTCTGTTAGTTCCTGCAACAAACATCATGCGCGACATCGTTCAGCGGTTCTTTAAACCCGACATGAAAGATAAAACAATCGTACTCTGGTCGCGCATTGTTGTAGTAATTCTCGGCGGGTGCGCATATTCACTTCTCTCATTTTTCCCGCGGGTTTTGCATGCGGCTTATGCGGCTTATACCGTTTACGGCGCCGGGATTACACCCGCTTTGGTTGCGACGTTTTTCTGGAAACGCGCAACTCCCCTTGCCGGGACGTTATCTATTGGCGCCGGAATGATCGTAACTGTAGCATGGGAAATTGCAAAAAAGATTATGGGTGGTTTTCCTCTCGGGATGCCGGCAATTTACCCTGCACTGGTCTGTTCGCTTTTACTTCTGTTTATTGTTTCATACATGGGAAAACCACCTGAAGAAAGTAAATGGAAACCGTTTTTCTCATAAAAAATCGTAAGAAAAAATGCGGAAATCTTATGGACATAAAACGTATTCAAAAAGCACTAAAACGGCAAAGGTTGGACGGCTGGCTGCTCTATGATTTCCAGGGAATGAACATTATAGCAGTACGCTTATTAAAACTACCGGAGCATGTTAAAAATACCCGCCGGTATTTCTACTTTATTCCTGCAGAAGGCACTCCCAGAAAGCTCGTGCACCGGATTGAAGCGGGCAACCTCGACAGCCTCCCCGGAGAAAAGACAACATATTTAAGCTGGCAGTCGCTTGGTGAAGGAATAAAAAATATCACGGAAGGTGCAAACACGATTGCAATGGAGTTTTCACAGCATAACGCAATACCGTATGTAGCGCGCGTTGACGCAGGCACCGTTGACCTGCTCAGATTTATTGGAAAAGATGTCGTATCATCGGCAAACCTTATCCAGGAGTTTGAGGCGACATTAACCAACGAGCAGATTGAATCACATTTAACCGCAGCGAAACAGATACGCCAGTTTATTTTTAATGCATTCGATGAAATCCATGCGCGGCTTGTCAAATGCGGCGAAGTAAAAGAATATGCAATTCAGCACTTTCTTTTGAGACGACTTGAAGAGCACAATTTAATTACACACAATCCGCCTATTGTAGCGGTAAATGCTAACGCCGGCAATCCGCATTACAGGCCGTATAAGAATAGCAGCGATACAATTAGAAAGGATAACCTTGTACTTATAGACCTTGTGGCAAAACTCCCAATGCCAAAGTCTGTCTTTGCCGACATAACCTGGATGGCGTATACGGGTGAACACATTCCCGATGAATATGTGAAAACCTTTTCAATTGCATCTCAAGCTCGTGATACGGCATTCAAGCTCGTATCCGACAGATTTGCCGATGGCAAGCCCATTGAGGGGTGGGAGGTTGATGATGCTGCCCGGGCTGTAATTCGCAATGCGGGCTACGGAGAGTTTTTCATTCACCGTACCGGTCACTCCATAGGCGAGGATATTCACGGCAACGGCGCTAACATGGACAATCTCGAAACGCACGATGACCGCAGGATCCTTCCGCGTACGTGTTTTTCGATTGAACCGGGCATTTACACCGATACTTACGGTATCCGGACGGAAATCGACGTACTTATCACACCCGAAAGAGAGGCTCAATGCACCGGCGGAGACCCGCAAAAGGAGATAGTAACTATTTAAATTGGTAAAAACAAAAATAAATAAAAATTAACCGCAAAGGACGCAGAGATCTCGCTGAGACCGAAAAGAAAATATTCAAACTTTTAAAAATCAACATTTTGGTAAAATGCAAACGCACTCCGAAGCTTCGGGTGTTCTGCTGCCATTTGGAGATAATGTGTAAAAATAATCGGTAGCCGCCCCGAGTACTCGGGGATGAAATGATCACCATGATACCGGTTAGCGTTATTTCATCATAGCAATCATTTAATCGTGAGTATCAGCGGTTCAGACATGTTCTTTAGTTTTTGGGATTATTGAAGGTTTTGGGAAATTAAATGCTTTTTTCGTTGCTTTCCGTTAAAATTATTAGATGCTGTTTCAGTATTAATTTTTTTTAGTACTCATTTTCATGATAATAAAAATAAAATAACAATTCTCTGCCCCGGAGGGACCACTGCGTGGCGACCTCTGCGGTTATGCATTTAATTTTTCTTCATATCCCCTGATGCGAAACCGGTATATTACGTTTTTGTAATTTCAATAAATTCTTGAAAAAATTTAGAATATAATTCACATTTACGGGTATATAATAAAGAGGTATGATTTTATATCAAAATAATTTGAAAGGGGCACATTATGATTAAGGGTAAATTTTTCAGTTCCCGCAACATTGCACGTGTATGGATTATCGCTTCAGTATTGGTCATTTGCAGCCTGTTTCTGTTTTTTTCTCAGCAGCGCCGCTTTGGGGCTACCGGTATTCCGGCGGATGAATTATCGATTTTGCTTGCCGGTGATGCTATAATAACCCAGCCGTGGTCACATTTTGAGGAACCGGAGTTTTTACAGCTTATCGAGGAAATACGTGGAGTAGACGTAGCAATCGTGAACCTTGAGATGTTGATTCATGATTTCAAAGGTTACGGACAGGCAAACAGCGGCGGAACGTACATGGCAGCGCGTCCGAAAATAGCGCATGAGATTGCCTGGGCAGGATTCGACATGGCTGCCAATGCCAATAATCACACTTTTGACTATGGCTCGATTGGCGTTCTCGAAACCGTGGAAAATGTAACCAAAGCTGGAATCGTGATTGCCGGTGCCGGGAAGGACCTCCAGAACGCTTGTGCGCCGCGTTATTTCCAGCATACAAACGGGACAGTGGCGCTGATCTCAGCCTCTTCTTCATTTACCGAATACGGCAAGGCATCACACGCCCGCCCGGACCTTCACGGACGACCCGGCTTGAATCCATTAACCGTAACAACCACAACCGTATCTACTATAACCCGTGCTGCTGCGGAACATCTCCAGAAAATGGCACAAGAAGAAGGAATATCAGAATCCGACGTAAGGATTACCCAAGCCAGATTAGGCGGCGAGCAGCTCAGGTTTCTCGGACAAATTTACCAAATAGGTGATGAAAACGGAACAACCAGAACCTCTACCATAGACCAGGCAGATCTAGAGCGCAACCTTGATGCTATACGGGACGCTGAAGAAAATGCGGACCTGGTTGTGTTTTCGATTCATGCACACACACAGGGGCAATGGTTAACCGATTTAGCTCATCAAGCCATCGATGATGGGGCTGACGTGTTCTTCGCTCATGGACCTCACCAGATTAGACCTATTGAAATTTACAAAGGGAAGCCGATTTTTTACAGCATGGGTGATTTCGTGTTTCAGAATGAGCAGATTGAGTTATTTCCGCCAGAATTTTATGATACGTACGGACTCGGTGACGACGCTACGCCGGAGGACGCACAAAATGCACGCTCCAGAGGCGGCACGCGTGGATTTCCTGCAGACCGCAGAGTATGGGAGGGTGAAATAACGGAAATCCGTCTTATTCCCGTCGATATGGGATTCGGAAAACCTGTGCCCATTCGCGGCAGACCTAAGTATGCGGATAAGGAACTTGGGAAGTATATTATTGAGTACGCCATGAATCAATCCGAACAGTACGGAACGGAGATCGAGTACGTGGAAAGTGAAAACATCGGTTTGGTGAAAATTAAATAAACTGCGTGTTAATAAACGAACTGCAAAGACGCGGAAGAAAAGTGCAAAATGCAAATGCACCTCGAAGCTTCGTGGGTGCGGTTACCATTTTGAGATAAAGAGTAAATATAATCGGTAGCCGCAGGCTTTAGCCTGCGTCATTACACAGATTACACCGGTTGCAGGTTTTCAGGTGTCTATAAATTTGTGAAACATGTGCATAACACTGCCGTTCCAGAAAGCGCATCCCGAAGCTTCGTGGGTACGGCTGCCATTAAAATATTATTTTTAAGGGTAAATATTAAACATTAAAAATTTTGCATTTTTCATTTTGACTTATTCATTAATCTTTAATCTTTGCGTTTCTGCGGTAGAATTATTAAACAGGAGTTAATATGAAAAAGGCATCACAAAACAAGATTTCGCTATCAGCCCGGGTCAGCACTATATTTATCATTTTGTGCATTGGGAGCCTGTTTCTTTTGGGTTCCATGCCGGGCACAGGGCAATCTTCCGGGGAAATATCTATCTTCCTCGCAGGCGATGCTATATTTAACAGAGCCTGGTCTCATTTTACCGAACCGGAGTTTTTACAGCTCATCGATGAGATTCGCGGCGCCGACGTTGCCCTGTGCAACCTTGAGACGTTGATCCATACCTACAAAGGTTTTCCACAAACCAACAGCGGCGGAACGTATATGGCGTCGGAACCATATATTGCTGATGAGTTGGCATGGGCTGGATTTGATATGCTCGGTGTTGCAAACAATCACACATTTAATTACGGCTCGATCGGCGTGCTCGAAACGATTCAGTTCGTAGAAGGAGCCGGAATGAAAATTGCCGGAGGCGGGGACCTGCAAAGAGCGCGCAGACCGGTATATTACTACGATGAAAACGGAACCGTTGCGCTGATTTCTGCTACTTCAACGTTCGCCGATTTCCAAAAAGCAAGCAACTCCCGTCCCGATTTGCACGGCAGGGCAGGATGCAATCCATTAACCTTCACAACCACAACCGTATCTACTATCACCCGTGCTACTGCGGAACATCTCCAGAAAATGGCAAAAGAAGAAGGAATATCAGAATCAGATATAAGGATTGCTCAATCCAGGCGCGGCGGCGAGCAGCTCAGATTTCTCGGACAAACTTTCCAAATAGGCGATGAAAACGGCACTGTTAGAATCACTACCATCAACGAGAGTGATTTAGAGGGCAACCTTGAGGCTGTACGGAGAGCCGAGCAGGTTGCGGATTTGGTCGTGTTCTCAATGCTTTACAGCCTTGGCAACTTTGCATTCCAGAGTGAAACGGTAACAAAATTACCTGCGGAATATGTTGAAGGGCGGGGATATGACCACACTACGACTGCCGAAGAATTTCAGGCAAATACAAGAGATAGCTGGAATAGAAACCGCGCTTATTGGGAAGGTTTAGTGGCGACCGTACATTTTAAAGACGGCGTACTCGAGAAAATTCGCCTTATTCCTACCAATCTGGGAGTTGGTCCCCCCGGAACGGATGGAGTTGCTCTTCCGTTTGGAGTACGCGGCAGACCGGTAATAGCAGATAATGAATTAGGAAAATACCTGATTGACATGGCTGCCGAACTATCCAAAGAGTATGGCACGGAGATTGGATACATTACAAGTGAAAACATCGGTGTTGTGAATATAAAATAGCAGATAGTCCTGCAGAGGGAATTTTAACTGAAACTGTGAATAATATTGTTTTGATGTGATCAGATTCGTATTTGATTATGATTAACCATTGCATCCGGTTATGTTTATTAAAAATAGATATTCACCGTAGGGGCGTTATTTACTACACCAGAAATTCTACACAATATTAATTGCTGTATAAATAATAAATACTTGATTTTATAATACATCTTTATTACTTTTATAGTACATCTTTAATATTACGATGTTATTATTCTTCAGATTCTTCAACAATATTAGCAAAAAATAATAACTACAATACTGCAGAGATATACAGAGATATTATACTTCAAAGAGAATTATAACATCCATATCTTTACAGGTGTTTTTCTATCATACCTACTAACAGGTTTTTGTAATAACATTAAAAGAGGAGTGGATATGAAGCGAATATTTATTCTATTGTTAACGGTCTCCCTTCTGGTTTTAGTGATTGCGCCGGATATTTCCCAGGCACAGCTCAGAGGGAAAGAGTTGTATGACTCATGGAACAGCTTAAATCTCACGACAACAGAAGGGTCGTCCCGCGTAACCTGGCTCCCTGAGGGCATGGGCTACCTTGAAAGCGAGGCTGACCCTGAGACAGGTGTGAGAGTTTTTTACAAAGTGGACCCTATTGACCAGAGCCGGTCACCGCTGTTTGATAAAGAAACCGAAGAAAGCATCGTTTCCGAATACAACCGGTTAACCGGTAAATCCGAATCCGGGCTTCCATTCACGAGTTTCAGATATTTCAATGGCGCAAACGGTATCAGATTCAGCGTAAGAGACACCGGTGAATTTGTTTACTGGTTTAAAGAAAAACAGATGATCAAACTCTTGGAGCCGCGGTCGGAGGTTGCCGGATGGATTCCTCACAGCGGCTCGAGACAGTTGCGTACAGGGTCGCATTCTCCAGATTTTAAAAAGATTGCCTACGTTAAAGCGTATGATATTTACGTGCTTGACTCTGAAACCGGCAGAGAAGAACGGCTCACTACCGGAGGTACGGAAGGGATCATGAACGGTCGTACAGACTGGGTATATCCCGAGGAACTGGGGCAGAGAGATGCATTCTGGTGGTCGCCTGACGGAATGATGATCGCCTATCTGCAATTTGACCAGCGTGCAGAGTATAAATATCCCATACTTCACGAGATAAATCTTGAGACGCGCTCCGAAGCCGAACATTACCGGTTTGAATCGCAGCTCGAGATAGAAAGTTACCCCAAAGCCGGCGAACCAAACGCCACGGTTAAGCTGTTTGTGGCAGATGTTGCATCGAAAAAATCAGTCGAGGTCGAGACCAACAGTTCACCTGATATTTATATCACTAAAATAGAATGGCTGAACGACGGCAGTGAATTAACATTTCAACGGTTGAACCGCTTCCAGAACAGGCTTGAACTCAGGGCGGCTGATCCGAAAACCGGCAGAGTCCGGACAATCCTAATGGAAGAAGAAGAGTGTTTTATTAAACTTCACAGCAATTTCCGCCAGTTGAGCGACGGCAAGCATTTTACATGGAGCTCGGAACGGACAAGCTGGAACCACCTTTATATGTACGACCTGCAGGGGAATCTGGTCAAGCAGCTAACCGACGGCGAGTGGGAAGTTTCCGGTATTTCATGCATCGATGAAGAAAATAAATACATTTACTTTAGCACAAGCATGAAAGACGGACTTGAATCACACTTCTGCCGTGTTAAATTTGACGGTACCGGCTTTGAGCAGTTAACAACCGCCGAAGGTTCACACAGTGTCAGCATAGATCCTGCCGGGAAATATTATACCGACAGTTATTCTTCCATAACAACACCATCTATGGCAAACCTGCACGAATCAAACGGTAAATTGATCCGCAATATGTCAAAGACTACCCTTGATACCGAAAAAATGAAAGAACTCGGTCTCGAGCTCCCCGAGCTTGTTATCTTCAAGGCTGCTGACGGAGAGACAGACCTGCATGCAATTCTCTATAAACCAGCCCAATATGATATAAATAAGAAATATCCTCTGCTCGTTACTGTCTATGGCGGACCATCAGGCGGTGTTCGTAACAGTTTCAGCACCGGAAACCGTCTTGCCCAGCTTGGGTATATGGTATTGAAACAGGATAACAGGGGTACAACCAACAGGGGCAAAAAATACCTGACGGAAACCTATTTGAAATTCGGGCAGGTCGAAATCGACGACCAGGCGGCTGGTGTAAAACAGATAACACAAAGGCCTTATATAGACGGTTCGCGTGTCGGTATTTACGGCGGGTCGTACGGCGGTTACTCGACCTGCATGGCACTGCTTAGATACCCCGATGTGTTTCATGTCGGCGTTGCCAGGTCATCGGTAACCGACTGGCGGAGTTACGATACAATCTACACCGAACGGTACATGCGTACTCCTCAGGCAAATCCCGACGGCTATGAAAAAGGCTCAGCCATGACGTACGCAGACAATTTAAAAGGGAAACTGCTGATGGTACACGGCTTAATCGACAACAACGTGCATATTGGCAACACTATTCACCTTGCGGATGCGCTGCAAAGAGCCGGAAAAGAGTTTGATCTCATGATCTATCCCGAAAACCGCCACGGCATCGGCGGATATCACGGCACTCATCTGAATAACCTGCAGATGAGCTATTTTCTAAAGCATCTCAAACCGGAAGGCTGGGAAGAAACGCTGAAAACAATCTGGTAATGAGATTTATTTGGATATATAATACGTAAATTAACCGCAGAGAACCCGGAGAAGGCGCTGAGATCGCAGAGACGCATGACATGTGTCTCTACGGAAATATTTAATATATAATATGGGGGTAAAATGAACTAACAGATAGTTATAGTGTTTTTAAATCTTTTAGGGAAAAGTTCTATTGAATCTTTGCGTACTTTGCTAACTCTCTGTGACCTTTGCGGTTAGATTTACAAAATATTTAATAACTTGTTAATCAATTAAGGTTTGACCGGCTTATATTAATTTTATTCAATCTAAGCCTTGACCTTAGGAATGAAACAAATAATTTAACTCAAATGAAGGAGGTATATCCGTGGATAAAAAAAGCCTATTCACAACCGCTTTTATTTCAATCCTGTTGATAGGATGTTATGTCTTTACTGCGGTTGCACAGCCCATTGTTGGTAAAATTGACGGTTACGTCATGGACAAGAATACCAACGCACCGCTGGTCGGCGTTAATGTTGTTGTAGAAGGTACCGATCCTTTGATAGGAGCGGCAACCAATGAAGAGGGATATTTTTACATCCTGAACGTACAGCCCGGCAGTTACACGTTATCCGCATCGATGGTCGGCTACAGAGGCGTGAAGCTTGAGGGTATCGAAGTCAAGGATAACTTAACAACCGCTGTTAACTTTTTATTATCGGTACAGGCTATCGAAATCGGGAGAGAACTTGTTGTTAGTGAGCGTGCACTAATCCAGCGAGACAGAGTCTATACTCTTGTTGCTCCACAGCGGATATCTGAAGATTTACTGCGGAATTTTGAATACCGCGGGATAGGCCCTACGCGCCAGAG
The DNA here is from genome assembly GCA_001304035.1 of bacterium SM23_31. Lineage (GTDB taxonomy): Bacteria > SM23-31 > SM23-31 > SM23-31 > SM23-31 > SM23-31. The sequence continues at coordinate 9,594 of LJUD01000115.1, forward strand.
CGGAAGGTTCTCCGATTTTGCGGTGGTTGAGAGCAACCCGAAGGTGTTTTACGCAGCAACCGGTTCCGGCGGACTATGGAAAACAGAAAACCACGGTCAGACTTTTACACCGATATTCGATAACGAGAATGTAATTTCCATCGGTGATATTGACGTTTCGCAATCCAATCCCAACATCGTCTGGGTCGGAACAGGTGAATCAAATACTTCCCGAAGCACCTACTGGGGCGACGGCATGTACAAGTCTACCGATGCAGGTCAGACATGGACACACATGGGACTGCCGGAATCGCACCATATCGGCAGGGTCGTCATTCATCCGACAAACCCGGATATCGTCTATGTTGCGGCTCTCGGTCATCTCTATTCTGAGAATCCCGAACGAGGATTGTATAAAACGACCAATGGAGGTAGAACTTGGGAAAAGATTCTGGAAGTAATCGATCACGGTAAATACATCGGCTGTGTTGACGTAGTTATGGACCCGACAAACCCCAATGTTCTTTACGCGACCACCTACGACAAAGTCCGCAAACCGTGGACATTTAATGCAGGCGGTCCGGGTACGGGAATCTACAAGACAACCAATGCCGGAAGAGACTGGCAAAAACTCAGCGGCGGCTTGCCGACAGGTATGCTCGGACGCATCGAGCTTGCGGTCTATCCGAAAGATACGAGAATCATCTATGCGAATATTGAAATCAATAACGTAGAAGGCGTTTCCGACGAGGAACGCTATCAGCAGCTTCTTGAAGGCATTCCGCCGGAAGGAAGAGAAAGAGGTTCCGTAGTCTACCGTACGAATAACGCCGGTGAAACGTGGTTCCAGACGCATCCGGATGTGGATGAAGCAGCCGGGCAGCGGGCAGCAGCAGCCGGAGGTCGCCAGATGTCGCAATTGATAACAGTTGGCGGCGGTCCCGGTTATTATTACAATTCGATTAGAGTTGATCCGAATAATTCTGAAAGAGTGTACGTGCTTGCCACCGGAATGACCTTTTCAGAGGACGGCGGAAAAACATGGGGACGGACTCCGCTTTCCGGCGGCGATAATCACGCAATGTGGATCGACCCGAACGACTCCGACCATATCCTTTTAGGTTACGACCACGGAATGAAAATAACCTGGGACGGTGGAAGAACATCTTATCATCCCGATGAACTTCCCCTGGCACAGTTTTATTCCATCGGTGTTGATATGGAATATCCGTACAACGTGTACGGCGGGCTTCAGGACAACGGCTCGAAAAAAGGACCCAGCACAAAACGCAGCGGAAGTTCTATACGCCTGGAGGACTGGAAAGGTATCGGCGGAGGCGACGGTATGTTTAACGAAGTAGATTACACCGACAGCCGCTGGCTCTACAACGAATCACAAAATGGTTCTATTAGTAGAACAGACCAGTTAACCGGGGAGCGTACAGGCATAAGGGCGCAAATCCCTGAAACAAACCCGGTTACGGGTGAACCTGTAGTAGATTCTCGAACCGGTCAGCCTCAAATGAAAAGACTTCGGTTCCAGTGGGATGCGCCGATACACATATCTCCTCACAATCCGAAAACGATTTACCACGGCGCACAGGTCCTGCTGCGTTCGACAAACCGCGGCGACACATGGGAAGCGATCAGCCCGGATTTGACAACGAATGATCCTGTGAAGATACGCGGAACGGGTAATATCACCTACTGCACGATTACATCGATAGACGAATCCTCGATTACACCCGGCTTAATCTGGGTCGGAACCGACGACGGCAACGTACAGCTTACAAGGGACAACGGTCAGACATGGACAAATCTCAGAGATAAAATAACCGGCAACCCTGGATATTGGGTGAGCAGAGTCGAAGCGTCCCACCATTTTCCAGGAACTGCGTATGTCTCTTACTGGGGATACAAATACGATGATTTTAATCCGGAGGTTTATAAAACCACAGATTACGGTGAAACCTGGAGTTATATCGGCGGTAACTTGCCTAAGGGATCAGTACATGTAATCAGGGAAGACCATAAGAATCCGAACCTGCTTTTTGTGGGAAACACGTTCGGTGTTTGCGTGTCTATCGATGGGGGGAACACCTGGGCAAGGATGAAGAACAACATGCCGACCCAGCCGGTGCATGACCTGATCATTCATCCCCGTGAAAACGACCTCGTAGTAGGCACACACGGACGCGGCATTTTCATTACCGACATTTCACCCCTGCAGGAGCTGACGCCCGAAGTTCTTTCTTCAAATGCATATTTGTTTGACATTGAACCGAAAGTGAAATGGATTTCCGCGGGTGATAACGAGTCCAGTTCTTCGAATTTCTCCGGACCGAGTGAACGTGCAGGCGTGGTGATCAATTACTTTTTAGCGTCGGAAGTTAGCGATGTAAAAGTAACGGTCTATAAAGGCGCACGCGTTATAAATGAAATGACCGGAGCAAATACACCCGGCATAAACCAGGTCGAATGGAATATGACAATACTTGCTCCTGAACAAATCGAGCAGATGCGGCAGCCACCACAGCAGCAACAACAGCAGCAACAACAGCAAATGCGCGCTCGTGTTGGCGGCAGAGCAGGAGGCGCCAGAGGCACAGCAGCTCAACCCGGGGAGTATACGGTAACGCTGACTGTTGCAGGTCAGGAGACCGGCAAGAAAAAAGCGGTAATTCTCGAGGACGCCTGGTACAAAAAATAATGTTGTTTACAGTACTATGTGAGAAAAGCGCCTGCATAATGTGGGCGCTTTTTTCATTCGTGTGCCCCTAATGATATACAATAAAAAGCAGGAATTTGATAAATCAAACTTATGCAATATTACTTCAATAATAATGTGTCATATTATTGCCGGACACTTAATATTTTTCTTTAAGCACTTTTACTGGTTCATCAAATAATTTTTTTACCGAGTATGAACGTTTAAGAACATAGTACAAAAATAATCCAAAGAATGTAGAATATTTTATAAGAGAAAAATATATTGGGGAGAATTTGATGTACAGGTTGATTTTCTGTTCGGGATTCATTCTGATTGTTTTACTCGTTGCAGCAATCAGTATAAGTGAAGCTCAAAATACGGAATATTCAAGCGATTCAACTATTGTATATAATTCGAATTACACCCGGCTTTTATTCTCGCCTTCCGGCAGACCACTGCCTAAAGGAGAAGGATTTATTTCGGATTTTTACATATTTTTACCCAGTATAACATACGCATTTACGGATAATATCAGCTTAATGGGTGGATTTTTCGTTTGGTTTATACCAGAGCATATTGGAAAATTGAAGTATGCGGCTGTTATGTTTGGACACCAGTTAATAGAAACATTTGCCGTTTCAGCGGGAGTATTATATTTAGATTTTCCGGATGTAAAAGCAGGTATATCTTATTCTGTTATTTCCATAGGAAGTGCTCGGCGGCAATTATCTCTGGGCATAGGACTTAGATATAGTAAAACAGAAGATCACGACTTTAGATTTTCTAAGCATCCAATTATTATGGTTGGTGCTAACATAAACATTACTCAAAATCATGCTTTGATATTGGAGAACTGGTTTATCAATAGCGATAATTTTAAATTCAGTGAACAACCTTATGCGTTAGCTCATAGAACAATTAAAGGTCGGCAAACATTTGATTTAGGAATGATCATAGTACCGTCAATAATTGCTGAAACCGGTATACCTAGACCGTGGGTAAACATCATGCCCTGGATAAATTGGATATATAATTTCGGTGGAAAATGATAAATAAAATTAACGTTATTAAATAAGACTAAAATCCGGTCCCGAATCCCGCTAAGCGGGATTTGGCTTCAAAGATATTAATCCCCTTATCCAGTATACACGTCTCATATGTAATTCCTGTTCGTCAGACAGGAGCTTTGGTTAAAGATTTCTTTCACGTAGTGACGGCTTACGCTTAAAGATTCCACCTCACGATTGACACCCTTGCCGTTCAGCTAATGGCGAGAGCCATCCCTTACTGTACTATATCACCTGCCGGGCGTACTAAAAAAAACCCGGATTGTTTTAAGCAACCCGGGTTTAAGATACGTTTACAGCCGGTACTTACTGAGTTCTCAAGTGGGCAGAAAGTAAGATTATTTCACAAGAGTTGCCTGTACCCACTGTGTACCGACAGATTTCGGACGGGTAATTGCGGTACCCAGTATCCGGTTTACTATTAATTGAGAGAGCATTCCCATTGCCCTTGAAACGCTGAAAAGAACCGTGTAATAAGAGAATTCCGTCATACCGAAATGATATAACAGAGC
>LJUD01000116.1 GCA_001304035.1 bacterium SM23_31
AAGGTCGCCTTTGGCGCGGTATATGAGACCTATGTTGCCTAATTGACTTGCTTCTCCCTGACGGTAGCCGGTTTCACGGTCTATCGTAAGCGCGTCATTATGGTATTTTAGCGCTTCGTCATCGTCGCCTTTGTCGCTGTATATTAAACCTATGTTTCCTAAATCACTTGCTTCTCCCTGACGGTAGCCGATTTCACGGTGAATAGTTAGCGCTTCATTATGGTATTTTAGCGCTTCTTCAAGGTCGCCTTTGTAATGGTATATTAGACCTATGTTTCCTAAATCATTTGCTTCTCCCTGACGGTAGCCAATTTCACGGTGAATCTTGAGCGCGTAATTATGGTATTTTAGCGCTTCTTCAAGGTCGCCTTTGTCGCTGTATATTACACCCATGTTGCCCAAATTACTTGCTTCTCCCTGACGGTAACCGGTTTCACGGTGAATCTTGAGCGCGTAATTATGGTATTTAAGCGCTTCGTCAAGGTCGCCTTTGGCGCGGTATATGAGACCTATGTTGCCAAAAGCAGCGCCCTGAAAAAAGAGCATTTCACTTAGAAACATCTCTTGTAAATCCTTACGCCGGGAAAGTTCAAGAACGTCCTCATAATATTTATTTGCGTCATCAAGCATTCCGAGGATATACAAGCAGTTTCCCGAAATTAAGCAGAATGTTAGTTTGTCTTTCGGTGACATGACGAGGGCGCGGCATGAAACAATTACCTCTGCCGCTTCTTTATTCCTTCCTTTTTTCATTAATTCCATTATCGTATCAATTTTTTTCTTAACTATCTTGTCATCCGAAAACGCAATTCCATCAAGATACCACGTAACACCGGTCGTTTTCGACAACTGCTCCGCACGTTCATCACGCTTATATTTTTCTTTTTCTATATAATCCGATAATTCTCCGGGAACAAGTTCAAGTACGCCCTCAGTTACATAGTTTACGTCTCCCGAAACTACTTTACGGTACAGCCTTATGCCATAAGAGTCGAGTATATCATATACTTCAATAAACTGCCTGCTTATGCGTTCGTATATTTGATCCTGGAAAAAATTAACAAGCGAATTATCTTTATACTCGGAAGGAAACCGGTAATACAGCGTTATTTTCCCTTTTTCTATGTCAACGCTCTGCACATAATAATGAAACCACCAGTGGAATTTACTTTCGACCGGGATATTTCGAAGATTGAGGATTTCCATATTGACTCTTCTGTGGTCTGCATCCAATGCATCTCCAAGCCTGAGAATTGATGATAAAAGTTTTAATCTAATTTCTTTACTGTCAAAACTTGTATCTTTCAATTCCTTGATGTCCAGTTTTCTATGATACTTTGAAACTGTGGCGATGAAATCTGCATAGTCTTTGCAAAGCTCCAATCCTAATGAAAATTTTGATTCACTAGAGATGCTCTCAAGTATCATTTTTGCACTTGCTTCGTGATGATTCTCCCTGATTTTTTCTTTTTCTTCTAAGTTATATTTAGTTTTCTTAGGCAATCCTGCGTATACAGGCGCCTGCATACCGATGTCATGCAGATATACCGCTGAAAGAAGGATAAAACGTTCATGATCATTTAACAGGTCGGAATACTCCCCGAGAAGTTTTCCAATAGCATCAGTAATTCTTTCAGAATGGTCTATTCCATGCCTTGTATAATGTGAGAGCAGTGGAAGATCCCAATTTATTTTTGTTCTTTCGATTACGCTGTAGAGGCATGTTTTAAAACTATCACTCTGTATTCTAATACATTCAGGAAGATTTTCAATATTCATATTATCAACCTTTTTAAATATGTATTTTATCTGGTTTTAAAATGCTATCTAAACTTTGGTAAATTTTGATTAATTTTTATTTTTAAGGAACATGGATACTTATTTAATAAGTGAAATGTGTAAATGTCATTCTCCCGAGTGCTCGGGAGATCCATTAAAAATTTCATTTAAAGGGATAAAAACTGGATTCCCGCTTACGCGAGAATGACAAATGTGAATTTATAAAATTTACCAAAGATATAGTTATTAATAAATTATATTAAGCAATAATAAATTTAAAGAATTATTCGTCTTTGAATATAAATTTTTTATCAATATATATATTACAAAAAATAAACATTTAAAAACTGTAAAGCAATAAAAAAATTTATTCTATAATCTATTTGATTTTAGTGTAATATTTTTTAAATTTTAGCTTTAGCATTAATCTAATTTAACCATAATTAATGAGTGCACTCTAAAAAGTGTATAAAATGGGATGTCATTGACCATTCCATGACACAATTTCTAACCTTTAATAACCTTAAAGTCACGGATTGGTACGTGACTTCCAGGACTGTAATTTTCTTAATTGACCTTTTTAGAGCAGATTCATTAATTTTAGACAAAAAATACCTCATAAGAAAAACTAAGTACACATCAAAAATATTATTTAAAAATTTTCCCTCGCTGTACAAGTTGTATTTGTGATACAAGTAATCAAAAGGAGTCGGACATGAAAATTTCAAAGATTCTATTAGTTCCAATCATTTCTTTCTGCCTTGTGGTATTTGTTGCAGGCACAATGAATGCTCAACCGGCACAGGCAACTTTAGACCAAGCCCAAAGGGTGGAAATAGACAAAGTATTTGCACATTTTAATAATGATACGCCTGGCGCTGCTCTGGCGGTTGCAAAGAACGGTGAAATAATTTACAAGCAGGGATACGGCATGTCAAATCTGGAATACGACATACCTATCACTTCATCTTCAACATTTCACGTTGCTTCAGTATCAAAAGAGTTCACCGCAATGTGCATCGTCCTGCTTGCCCAACAGGGTAAACTATCCGTAGACGATGATATAAGGAAACATATACCCGAAGTACCGGATTTCGGCGAGACCATTACTATCCGGCATCTTCTACACCATATGAGCGGTTTGCGAGACCAGTGGAATCTCTTCTCGATGTCGGGATGGCGCGCTTCGGACGTAAAAATGCAGAGCGATGTTATCAACTTCGTGGAACATCAAAAGGAGCTCAACTTCAAACCGGGAGAGGAATATGTTTACTGCAATACCGGGTACACACTGCTGGCGGAGATCGTCGAGCGTGTATCCGGTAAATCGCTGCGTGAGTTCGCCGATGAGCATATTTTTAGACCATTAGGTATGAAAAACACCCACGTCCATGATAACCATCTGGAAATTGTAAAAAACCGGACGTATGCATACGCTTCTCAAAGAGGCGGGGATTACCGTATCAGTATACCAATATTCGATACGTACGGCGCCACATCGCTTTTCACAACGGTTGAAGACCTGACTCTGTGGGCTTATAATTTCGTACATAAACGAGTCGGCGGAGAAGAAGGTGTAAACATGCTGCTCACGCGGGGCAAACTCAACAACGGCGAGGAATTGTCTTACGCATTTGGGATTCAACACGGCACGTACAAGGGATTGGAAACTGTCGGGCACAGCGGTTCCGATGCCGGTTACCGTGCGCAGTTCACCATGTATCCGGAGCACGGCGTTGCTATAATTGTTCTTTCCAATGTAAGTAACGGCAATCCCGGTGGTCTTGCCCGTCAGGTTGCAGACATTGTTCTTGCAGATTACATTGTCGAACCGGAACAGCAAGCCCGCCAGCAGACGCAGCGGGAGAGACGTCAAACACCCGAACCGCCGGCATTGACAGAAAAGCAGTTAAAAGAATACGCCGGGAGTTACTACAGCGAAGAACTCGATGTGTTCTATACAATTGTTTTCGAGGATTCTGTGCTTGTCCTCCAGCGTAAAAAATTCGACGATTCGGCAATGCGGATAAGAGAAACGGATACCTTCTCTGCAGGGGGCTACACGATAAATTTCGTCCGCAGTGATGAAAATAATATCACAGGCTTCACCATAACTACGGGCAGGGTAAGGAATTTAAGGTTTGATAAGAAATAACGAATATAATGAACTGCAGAGGCCGCGGAGAAAAATAAATTCATAATGAATAATGGTTAATGAAAAGCGTAAAATGTAAAAGTATTTCTCGTTTTACTTTTGCAATTTTCATTTTTCATTTTGCAATAATCTTCGCGTCTTTGCGTCTTTGCGGTTAAGTTATTACAGGAAAATTTATATGACATGTAAAAAAATCCTCTACATCTGGGTCGGCATTTTACTGATTGTAGGATGCGGTACTCAGCAGATTGATGAAAACGGTATCAGGAATGCCGTAACCGGAGTATTAACGGCACAGCAGAAAGCCTGGAATGAAGGTAACGTAGAAGAGTTCATGGCGGGATACCGGCGGTCGGAAGACCTTACTTTTGCCTCCGAAGACACTGTCAGCCGCGGCTGGGAAGCCGTGCTGAAGCGGTACAAAACCAAATACACTCCGGAGACCATGGGACAACTCAATTTCAGCGACCTGAAAATCACCCCGCTCAGTCCCGATGCGGCGTATGTCATCGGAACGTGGGCGCTCAAACGCGAACCGGACAATCCCGGCGGAAAGTTCACGCTCATCTTCCGCAAGTTCGAAGAAGGCTGGAAAATCGTACATGACCATACCTCCAGCCGGGTGAAATGAAAACCGCACAAACGCCGATGTCTATTATTGCACAGACACGAATGCCTATTCTGTTATTTATTTACCATACACCGCCGGATTTATCTTGTATTTCATAATTTAAGCAAATCCTTCGTCGTCAGTGGTAATATAATATGCATAACCATCCTTTATAACTGCGGGTATATTTTGGAAATATACGGACATAATATATTTTCCGGCTTCAAGATCAAGTACATCCGTCAGTATTGCGTTATTGTCATTTTTACTATATGTGAACATAAAAGCATAATTGCCGTATATTTAGTATATTATAATTCATTATTGTTATATGTAAATAAATAAAGGAATATACCGTGAAAGCATCGGATTTATTTGTTAAAACATTGGAACATGAAGGCATTGAATGTATATTCGGTGTTCCGGGGGAAGAAAATCTCGACCTGCTCGATTCGATACGAAAATCGAAGATTAGATTTATCGTAACCCGGCATGAGCAGGCAGCCGGCTTTATGGCGGCAACTCTTGGACGGCTGACGGGACGTGCCGGCGTGTGCCTGTCGACGCTGGGTCCCGGCGCTACCAATCTGTTTACCGCGGGTGCTTATGCCCAGCTCGGGGGTATGCCGATGCTCATGATTACCGGTCAAAAACCCATAAAACGAAGCAAGCAGGGGAAATTCCAGGTTGTCGACGTAGTTTCTATGATGAGACCGATCACTAAATATACATTTCAAATCGTAAACGGTAACAATATCCCCTCACGCATCAGGGAGGCGTTTCGTGTCGCCGAGGAGGAACGTCCCGGAGCGGTTCATCTGGAACTGCCGGAGGATATTGCCGCCGAGGAAACAGACGTACAGGTATATTCAAAAAGTACTGTTCGTAGACCTGTAGCCGAAGAAAAAGCCGTCAATCTTGCGGTTGATATGATTGAAAAGGCAAAGCATCCTCTTATTTTGATTGGTTCAAGTGCTAACCGGAAGATGACATCCAAAATGCTGTTGCAGCTTATTGACAAAACAGGTATTCCTTTTTTCAACACACAACTCGGCAAAGGAGTTGTCGACGAGAGACACCCGCTCTACCTGGGCAACGCTACCCTTTCCGCCGATGACTATCTTCACGAAGGAATTAAGGAATCGGATTTGATTATAAACGTCGGTCACGATGTCATGGAAAAACCGCCCTTCTTTATGCATCATGACGGCTTCAAGGTTATTCATATAAATTATTTTACCGCTGCGGTTGATCCCGTTTACTTTCCGCAGGTCGAGGTCATCGGTGATATTGCCAACGGGCTCTGGCAGATTAATGAAAAAGTTAAAAAGCAGGCTCATTGGGATTTCTCGTATTTTATGAAAATAAAAGAAAAAGGAGATTCCCGTGTCGAATTTGGTACTGATGATAACCGTTATCCTATCTATCCCCCGCGTCTTGTTGCCGATGTTAGAAAAGTAATGCCCGAAGACGGAATTTTAACGCTGGATAACGGCATTTTTAAGCTGTGGTTCTCCCGTAACTACAGGGCTTATGCACCAAATACCGTGCTGCTCGATAACGCATTGGGGACTATGGGTGCGGGACTGCCGTCGGCAATTGCTGTAAAAATTAAACATCCCGATAGGAAAGTTATAGCTGTCTGCGGGGACGGCGGATTCATGATGAATTCACAGGAACTCGAAACAGCCGTCCGGCTTAAAATGAACCTCGTGGTGATTATTATTGTGGATAATGCCTACGGAATGATTAAATGGAAACAGGAAGACATGGGTTTTGAAAGTTTTGGATTAGACTTCGGAAATCCTGATTTCATACAATATGCCGAAAGCTACGGTGCTATTGGGCATGACATAGAAAAAGCCGAAAATTTTGTCCCGCTGCTTGAAGAATGTCTTAATGGTGAGGGTGTACACGTGATTCAATGCTGTGTGGATTACTCGGAAAACCACAGGTTCTTCGGATAACAGTTATAAAGTTCTTGTGCATATTTGGTTTCTTTATTATTTTAGTAATTCGAAATGAAATGCAGCTGAAAAAAAATATTAACTTTTTTAAGATTACCGTCCTGTAAAATAACATAAGAATATCAAACAATATGAAATATACGCTATAAATTAGTGATTATTTTAAAAAATCATTTTTTACCTCGATTGTAATATTAAAAACTTCCCAGACTTTCTGCTGTAAATTAACTGCTGAAAGCCGATAGCCGATAGCTAAAAGCTAACAGCTTTATATACTCGAAAGGAGCTTTTTATGCCTGATTATTACCCTTTGATGGTTCCGGGAGCCGAAACCGAAGACAAGCCGCTTGATGTATATGCGCCGTATGATAATTCTCATATTGCCACCATGCAGACAGCAGACAGAGGAGTAATTGAAAAAGCCTTGACTACTGCGTACGGCTTATACCGCAGCCGCGATTTATGGCTGCCTCCCGTTCAACGCATCAGCATACTCGAAAAAACCGCCGCCATTATATCCGAAAGTGCAGAAAATCTGGCGGTCGAGGCGGCACGTGAAGGCGGCAAACCGCTGATTGATTCCAGGGTAGAAGTCGCACGTGCCATCGATGGAATCAAAATTTGTATCGAGACCCTCCGCACACAGCGGGGTGAAGAAATCCCCATGAACCTGAATGCCGCCTCTGTCAACAGATTGGCATTTACAAGGCATGAACCGATCGGCGTTGTGATTGCGGTCAGCGCATTTAATCATCCGTTTAACCTGATTGCGCACCAGGTAGTTCCAGCCGTTGCTGTCGGGTGCCCCGCAATTGTTAAACCGGCTAAAGCCACGCCGATATCCTGTTACAATTTTGTGAAAATCCTTCATGAAGCCGGATTGCCGGAAGAATGGTGCCAGGCGCTCACAACGAGTGACAGGGAAATAGCAATAGAATTAATCACGGACGAGCGGGTAGGATTTTTCAGCTTTATCGGCGAAGCTAAAGTTGGCTGGATGCTGCGTTCGCGTCTTGCTCCCGGCACACGATGCGCACTTGAACACGGAGGCGTTGCGCCGGTGATTCTTGCTGAGGATGCAGACCTGGACGATGCTCTGCCACTGCTGACCAAAGGAGGCTTCTACCATGCAGGGCAGGTATGCGTATCGGTCCAGCGGATTTTTGTTCATGATTCTATCGCCCGGGACTTTGCCGGCAGACTCGTGGAAAATGCAAAAAAATTAAAAATCGGCGACCCTACGAAGCCCGATACCGAAGTGGGACCTATTATACGCCATTCCGATGTAAACCGCATAAAAGAATGGGTTGATGAAGCAGTGGAAAGCGGCGCGGAACTCCTGTGCGGTGGAAATAAAATCTCGGACTCGTGCTATGAATGCACGGTGCTGTATAATCCGCCGAAGGATGTAAAAGTGAGCACGTTAGAAATATTCGGTCCTGTCGTGTGCGTTTATTCATATTCGGATATCGATGATGCAATTGCTCAAGCCAATGCTCTTCCGTTTGCGTTTCAGGCGGCTGTCTTTACACGGAATCTTAACACTGCTCTCCGTGCTTATGCACGTTTGGATGCCTCAGCGGTAATGATTAACGACCACACCGCATTCCGTGTCGACTGGATGCCCTTTGCAGGCTTAAAGCATTCCGGTAAAGGTATCGGCGGCATGCCCTATACCATGAAGGACATGCAAATTGAAAAAATGATGGTTGTGCGGTCAAAAGAACTATAAATCGGTAATTGTATTTTGCTTAATAAAAATCCTGCATAAAATTTACGATAGATTGAATAAAACCGGTAAAAACAAGTTGAATTTTTT
>LJUD01000117.1 GCA_001304035.1 bacterium SM23_31
CTGTTCAGCCGCCTTCTTACCGATTTTTTCCGGCTTTTCATTATCCAAATAACTAAAGGGATACCTCCCCCCTTCGAATGCACGTCCAATATCGCGGATCGTTCCCATTTGCGCTGCACACACAACATTCAAATTGATTACCGACTGTTCATCCCGTTTCCACAGCCCCTCGGTATTTGCAATTTCAACATATTTCATTTCATCAAAAAATGTACATGTTACTTGAAATATTTCACTGCCGTTACTTCGTGCAGCCTCATTAACCCGAAATAACAGTTCAGATTTTACATCAGGAGAAATCAGATTTGGAGTCTCGTAAGAACAGGAATGTACTTCTTTTTGAGAGACCGTATTAATTGCCGCCGGTTGTGTTATTTTTTCACTCGATATATATGCTGCGGTTTCGGCGGCATTCAGCAAAAAATGCTCATCAATAATGTCCGAGTAAGCGTATCCGACCTTTTCACCTACGACTACGCGTACACCGACACCTTCGTTAACATGAAATTTCGACTCTTTTATTTTGTTTTCTTCAAGTGTTAAAACATTCTTAATTTTATATTCATAATAAATTTCACAAAATTCTCCGCCTTTTGCCATTCCGCGCCGGAATATTTTTTTAAAAAGATCAGGATTTAATTTTGTGGAATACATAAATAATTTCTTGGAAATAAGCAGCGTTCAGTAATTAACCGATGTCAGGCAAAATAAATTAGAAAAGAATCAGGATATTATGAAAATCTCCTTTTAAATTTTTCGTAATTGTTAATGAAAAGACTACCCTTTGACTTTTTTATAAGCTTATCGGCAATAAAGGCATTGAGCACTCTTGATATTGTTTCACGCGAGGTTCCTGCAATATTGGCAAGGTCCTGCTGTGAAGGAAGATTTTGTATACGCACCACTCCGTCTTTTATAGTTCCTGTATCTTCAGCAATTTGTATTAGGGCAGTTGCAACTCTTCCGGCTGCATCAAATAGTGAAAGACTTTTGATTTGTGCGTCAGATTTGCGCAGTCTGAACGCCAATTCCTTAAGCAAGCCGACTGCTATTTGGGGATTCTTCTCGGTCAGAACCAGGAAATCTTCTCTTCGCAGTAAAAACAATTCGGAATCCTTTATAGTGATTACATTTGCCGAACGGGTTAGTCCATCCAAAAGAGACATTTCTCCAAAAAAATCGCCTTCACCAAGTATCGCTAAAATTACTTCTTTCTTCGATTCACTCGTACGTGAGATTTTTACCTGACCCTTATTTATTATGAATAACGTACTTCCTTCATCGGTTTCAGATACAACCGTACTGTCTTTTTTGTATTCTTTTGTTTGCAAGCAGCCTGCAAGTTTTGTTAATTCTTCATCGTTCAATTCTGCAAACAAAGGTATATCTCGAAGAATGGATAATGGCATAACAGGGCTCCTCCTAATTTGGTCTAATTATGAGTAGTTTTTTTTACCCTTTTGTAAATCTTTTCCATACCAATCATTGTCAGGTCCGGTTCATAATGGTCAATGATTGGTGTTTTTTCAATGATAAGAGGAGCGATGCCGCCTGTTGCAATAACAACGGCCTGCTCGTTCAACTCTTTTTTTATTCGGGAAATTATTCCCTCGATTGAAGCGACCGCTCCGTACATAATTCCCACTTGCATACTTCTTTCTGTATTCGTTGCAATAATACTATCGGGAAATCTTAATTCTACACTCGGAAGTTTAGCTGCATGTTCATGTAAATGCTGGCTCGCCGTCTCTACTCCCGGTGCAATTATACCGCCAATATACTCTCCCTTACCGGATATTATATCATAAGTTGTCGCAGTGCCAAAATCTATAATGACCAGAGGACTTTCATACATTTCATAACCGGCTACCGCATTACACAACCTATCGGCGCCGACTGCAGTCGGGTCATCATATTTAATAACGATCCCTAAATCCAGAACGCTGGAAATTATCAAAGGTTCAATTTTAAAATGGTTTCGTGATAATCCTATAAAAAATGGCGCTATACCCGGCACAACAGACGATATTGCTATTCCGGTTATATCGGAGAATCCAAGGTCGGCATTTGAGAAAAGCGTCCGAAGTAAAACCAACCACTCATCTTCCGTTCTTCGCGTGTGGCTGTCCAAGCGCCATCGAAAAAGCAATGTATCGTCATCAAATACACCCAACACTACGTTGGTATTGCCAATATCAACAGCTAACAACATTATTTTGACTCGTAAGGGTGAAATTTATATAATACTATATCCTAATAATATACAAATGTTTTCCTATTATAAACAAGAAATTTGTAAAATTGTTTTATCACTTTATCCGTATATTTACGTTTTTCTTGATTTTATTAAATCTTTTGTGCATTTTATTTTATATTTCATTAATGACTTCTCAGTAATATGAATTTATATTGAAAAATATGCGTATGTTTCCATTCGATTCAAAAAAGTTTTTACTCATTTCCATACTTATTATTGTAACCGGCGGTTTAAATTGCTCTTTATTCAGACCTGCAGATAAATCATATTCAAAATTAGTTGAATCGTTAGAAAATCTTGATACTTCACCCTTAGAAGGGAGAGTAATAGTACTTGATCCCGGACACGGCGGGTATGCTCCGGGTGCCGTCGGAGCCGGCGGCTTAGAAGAAAAAAACGTTAATCTCGGTGTAGCGCTCCGGTTAAAATATTATCTTGAAAATGCACAGGCACGTGTAATTATGACCCGAAGTGATGACCGGGATTTAATTGTCGACCGGATCGACTCTCTTCGCGGCGATGACCTCGACTACAGGGTACGCCTTCCCGAAAACGTAACAGCCGACCTTTTTATTTCACTGCACCATAATTCCAGACTTCCACTCGACAGAAAATACAACGCAATTGAAACATACTATAAAATGGAAGATTTTTTTTCTTCCAAAGATGCAGCACGATTGATACATAAGCATTTAGTGCGAAATCTGCAAATTCCGCTGAATTTCTTTCGCCCCGGTAATTATTATGTATTGAGAAATAACACGCGGACGGCTGTACTGGGAGAAGCATCGTATATATCTGATCCCGGAATAGAGAAAAAGCTGACGAAATCCGAGAGCATCGACCTGGAAGCAAAAAGTTATTTTCTCGGGATTCTGGATTATTTTTCGCGCGGCATACCACAAATTCAGAGCATTACACCCGAAAAGGATACTGTCATTGAAAATGCGATGCCTGTTTTTAAAATACCGGTTTTGGAAGACCGGTTCGGCGACGGGATCGACCCGCAGTCAATTTTAATCGGCATAAATGACAACGAGGAGATCCTCTATTCGTATGATCCGCCGATAATTACCGCTGCTCCAACCAAACCACTCACAAACGGCTCCCATAAAATTTTCGTCAATGTCGCAAATCTCAAGGGGAATCATTCTTTGTTATACGAATCACGGTTCATCGTTGATGTTTATCCTGCTCACATTATATTATCACATAAACCTGAATCGATACCACCCGACGGAATGACACCAATAGCAATCACCGCAAGGGTAATTGATAAGCATTTCAATGCAGTTCGGGATAGTACACCGGTCTATTTTAATATTGATGAAGATCCTGATTTCAATAAGACCGGGTTCACACAAAATGGTATAGTACATTTTTATTATTCACATAACAAGGAGGCAAAAGTATCTTATACAATACGTGCGGCGGAAATCAGTGAAAGGGGCATAATTACCGTTGCACCTCAGAATAACTCATTGATCACTTTTACAATTAAAGCTCGCGGCTTGATACCCCTAAAACCTTTAAAAGACGTCCGTGTGGATTTAGATAAAGAACGGTTCAGCTATTCCAATAGTGACGGTTATGTGTCGTTTAGTGATGTACCAGCCGGTGATTATAC
The DNA here is from genome assembly GCA_001304035.1 of bacterium SM23_31. Classification (GTDB taxonomy): domain Bacteria; phylum SM23-31; class SM23-31; order SM23-31; family SM23-31; genus SM23-31. The sequence continues at coordinate 3,885 of LJUD01000117.1, forward strand.
AGTATCCGCCCACCTGCCCGGCTATTATCCTGTCGTCGCCAAACAAATAATTTCGAGCTACGAATCAGTTGTTAAGGAAATTTCACTGGAGCCTATGTATAATGGATCACTATTCGGCAGAAAGATATTAATTGATCCAGAATTTGGAGGTCTGTCACCGGGTTCAATAAGCCCCTCGGGTCTTCAGGCAGCAGATGAAAACATGGAAACCGCTCTATACCTTGTGCAATATCTCCGGAGTGCCGGTGCGGATGCGCAATTGACCATCGGTCAGGGCGATGACCTTTCTCTTTATTCAAGGGTACGGTTGGCGAATGAAATCGGTGCTGAATTAGTTGTCTCCCTCCGCCACACAGCAAGCTCAAATACCGATTATCCGGGAATCTCAACTTATGCTTATCCGACCAGTTCCAACGGCAAGCGGTTAGGAATACTCGTTTTGCGGTCATTCAGAAGCATCTTCAATGTGATTGGTGAAGGTCCCATAGAAGCCGGCGATTATGTATTACAGCAGACCGGCTGCCCGGCGTTAATAATAAATCTCGGAAACATATCCAATCCTTTGACTGAAGAGAGATTATATGAAACAATGCGAAACCGACTGGAGGCATATACTGTTTTTACTGCTTTAGTTAACTTTTATGCAGGAGATGATGTGCAATGGGGCGAATTTTCCGGCATTATAACAGAAGAAAACGGTATGCCTGTGGACAATGCCCTTATAAGTCTTGATCAAACAATAATCCTGCAAACGGGTACAAGCGGGGAATTCAAATTTATAGCACTTGAGCCGCGAAGTTATTCCGTTTCAGTTCAGGCAATGGGATACACTCAGGTTCAAGAATCTGTTCAAATTGCTCCATTACAGCACGCTCAAAAGAATTTTACTCTTATAAAAAGCCGGTAAATATTTTATCGCCAAGCTCCAAAACAACAATTTAGATATTTAGAAACTATCCTTTGCACTTTTTTCTTGACCTAATGGGATAAATCATTAAATTATAGCCAACTAAAATGACAAATTGTTCAAACCATTAGCTAATGATTAAAAATAAGAAAAATACAAAAAGACAGAGGTTCGCCATTTCTATCCTGCGATATATAAAGTTTCAACTCACAATTTTTTTTAAAAACTTGTGGGCTCTAAAAAAGACTATTATAATTTTAATAACACTTTCTGCTCTGATTGCATTAGGAGTTTATTTAGGCCTTGATGCAAAAATTATAGTTCTTGTTACCGGTTTATTTGCAATCATAACGAACGCTTTTTTCGAGGTTTTGGCAATTATAGCGCTTGTGCCGATTTTGGGGCCATTGATTGTTAAAGTATTAACTCTCCCGATATTCTGGATTATCAACGGAATCGGTTACCTCGCAAGTATTGTTGCAATAAAAAAAGGGCACGGTATGGAAGTCATTACATACCGCCTCCTTACTATTGTATTTTTGATCGGGATTATATTCGGTTACGTACTCTGTAAATTACTTCCTTAATAATCCTGTTTGTACTTAAGATTTGTTATCACAAATGCTAAAAAATAATTTGACGAATCTTCAAGTAAAACTCTAAATATAAACGTTAATTCTATGCAGATTATTAAGTTAACTGTATATCTGTAAAAAAAGCCGGAAGTGTTTTAACAAAAAGTTATTGAACAATTTTTCAAAAATTCGTATACTTAGTTGTATAAAAAAATCTCATTGAATAAAATCATTTAAGATTAAATAATTCATGCTGTACCGAATAGAAGTAGCCGCGAGACCCGATTGTCCCGACGTGGCGGGTGAAAGCACTTGCACCAATCTCAATAACTTTTTTGATTTTTCAATTTCTTCGGTCAAAATTGTTACAGTATACATTATTGATCTGCCAATCACCTTCAAAGAGGCACAAAGGTCTAAAGATGAAATTTTTTGTGATCCTGTAATACAGATTGCTTCATTCGATAATCTTGATACCGGCACATTCGACTGGTGTATTGAAGTCGGATTCAAACCGGGTGTCACCGATAGCGTCGGCGGCACAGCGAAAGAGGCGGTTGAAGATTTGCTTGGCAGAAAGTTCAAAAATTCCGAAAAAGTTTTCACTGCAAAACAATATAGATTGCGTGCTCCTTTGTTAACGGAAGACCGGGTTCGCGCTCTCGGTGAAGATTATCTCGGCAATACCCTTATTGAGACTATAACAATACAGACTTTCACAGAATGGAAATCTTCTGCGCCAAATATTAATCCCCCTGTTGTTATTGGCTCAGGTGAATATCATGTCAGAGAATTTGACCTCAATATTGATGACAAATTTCTTATCGCATTGAGCAGGGAGAGAACACTCTCCCTCGATCTTCGGGAAATGCATGCTATTCAAGGCTATTTTGCCCGGAAGGACATCCAAAAAGATCGCCGTTCTGCAGGCATATCAAACCGCATAACAGATGTTGAATTAGAGGCTCTTGCACAAACATGGTCTGAACACTGCAAGCACAAGATATTTAACAGCCTAATTCATTACAAAGAAAACGGCAGCACGGAAATAATCGACAGCCTGTTTAACACATGCATTAAAGAGTCAACCCGCATTATTGGCAAGCGCATTCCTTGGCTTCTTTCCGTATTTAAAGACAATGCCGGTGTAATACGTTTTAACGACAGAATCAATTTAGTATATAAGGTTGAGACGCATAACTCTCCTTCCGCACTCGAACCTTACGGTGGCGCCCTCACCGGGATTGTCGGGGTGAACCGTGATCCCATGGGAACGGGATTGGGTGCCGCTTTACTCTACAATGTCTGGGGTTACTGCTTCGGTTCGCCATTCTATGACAAAGAAATGCCTTCCGGTTTACTCCACCCCAACCGGATCCGCGAAGGTGTTCACAAAGGTGTTATCGACGGGGGTAACCAGACAGGCATCCCTTATGCACGCGGCTGGGAATTTTTTGATGAACGGTATATCGGAAAACCGATAGTATACTGCGGAACAGTGGGATTTTTACCCTCAAATATCGAGGGCAAATTATCGTATGAGAAAAAAACAAATCCCGGCGATCTTATCGTAATGGTCGGCGGGCGCATAGGAAAAGACGGTATTCACGGCGCAACATTTTCCTCAGAAGAATTGCATGAAGGCTCTCCGGTTCAGGCAGTTCAAATAGGCGATCCGATCACACAGAAAAAAATGTCGGATTTTCTCCTTGAAGCGCGCGATAAAGGTCTATATTTATGTATTACAGACAACGGTGCCGGGGGATTGTCGTCTTCAGTCGGTGAAATGGCTCAGTTCAGCAATGGATGCTACCTTGATCTGACAAAAGCACCTCTGAAGTACCAGGGATTAGACCCATGGGAAATATTAATATCCGAAGCTCAGGAACGAATGACGCTTGCAGTGTCGCCTGAACACAAAGAAGCATTGTTTTTCTTAGCCGCAAAACGCGGTGTCGAAGTAACAGAGTTGGGACATTTTAACGATTCAGGGAAATTTCACGTTGTATACAGAAGCAAAACTGTTGCATATCTCGACATGAATTTCCTGCATGAAGGTTTACCGCAAATGGAACTGGAAGCGGAATGGTCTCCACCGGAATTATATGAACCGGAGTTTGACGAACCTGATAATTTGACAGGGACGCTTTTTACAATGTTGGGGCGGTTAAATATATGCTCAAACGAAGGCAAATCCCGCCAATATGATCATGAGGTTAAGGGGCTCAGCGTCATTAAGCCGTTTGTAGGAATTGATATGGACGTCCCTTCCGATGCATCTGTTTTTCTCGTGGAGCACGGCTCTAAAGAAGGCGTGATCCTTGCGGAAGGCAAAAATCCGCACTATTCCGATATTGACACATACCACATGGCAGCATCAGCCATAGACGAAGCAACAAGAAGGACAATAAGTGCCGGAGGAGGTCTCGGCTATATAGCGGGATTGGATAATTTTTGTTGGCCCGACCCGGTTCAATCCGAAAAAACGCCCGACGGACACCATAAGTTGGCGCAGCTTGTCCGGGCAAATAAAGCATTATATGATTACACTATTGCGTACAATATCCCCTGCATTTCCGGCAAGGATAGTATGAAAAATGACTGCATCCTCGATAATAAAAAGATTTCCATCCCTCCCACATTCCTTTTTTCGGTAATAAGTAAAATAGACGATGTTTCACGGGCTGTGACGATAGATATCAAACGTGCAGGTGATTTAGTGTACGTGGTCGGCGAAACATTTTTTGAATTAGGCGGATCAGAATATTATCAGATGATGGGCGAGAAAATCGACGGCAATCCGTACACGGGTAAAAATGTCCCGCAGGTTCACGCAGATAAAGCTGTAAAAATTTATAAAGCAATCGAAGCGGTAACCGGTGCCGGGCTTGCACATTCGATAGATCTGGCAAAAGTACCGCAGCCGGGCTGTGAGCGGGATGACCATATTCTCTTTTCCGAATCAAACAGCCGTTTTATTATAACGGTACATCCGGAGAAAATGGAAAAATTCGAAAAGTTACTTGCGGGAATCGTTTTTGCTGAAATCGGCAGGACAACCGAAGAGCCGTATCTTACTGTCCGGGGGATTCGCGGAAATATTATTATATATGCCCCGCTTGATGAGTTGAAATCATGCTGGAAAAATACATTAAAGGACTTTTTTCATGGCATCGCCTAAGGTACTGATTGTTGCGGGTAACGGTTTCAATTGTGAGCGTGAAACCTTTTATGCATTCGAGATGTGCGGGGGGAAACCGGATATTGTCCACATGAACGATATTATTTCCGGTGAGATATCTATTTCCGACTATCATATTATGGCATTTATCGGAGGTTTCACCTGCCCGGTTTTGATCCCGCTGAGCGGGATTACAATTCGCACACTATAACGTTGGCGCCGAATACTTCAGCCCGTTACGAAGACCGCTGGGTGCACCTTTCTGTTAATGATAATACCCGCTGTATATTCACAAAAAATATCAAACATTTATTTTTACCCGTCAGGCACGGGGAGGGAAAATTATTTTCTCCTGACAAAACTGTTATTGAACGACTGTTTGAAACTAACCAGGCAGTGATGCAATATAGTGATCCTGTTACCATGCAGCCGACCGGAGAATACCCCTACAATCCGAACGGTTCTCAAGGCAATATTGCAGGGATATGTGATTCAACAGGACGCATTTTTGGTCTTATGCCGCACCCTGAAGCATACTTAAGCCCGTTTAACCACCCTTATTGGACGCGCCTTAAAACACAGGATTCATTGCCATCGGAAGGCGGCGGGATTCGGATTTTTAGAAATGCGATAACCTATTTTCAGTAAAATCATGGAGAGTATTTAATATATAACTTTATGCCGGATACAAAAAGACAGATAAAGATATTGGGAAGCGGACCTGCTGGTATGGCTGCTGCAATTAATCTTGCAAAAAGCGGATTTAATACAGCCGTATATGAACAAAGAGAACGTCCCGGGGCTCATTTTTACAACGGATGGCAGATTCTTGAAAACTATTCATCACCTGTGGATGCCCTGAGAGAATTGGAATTGATGAACATTAATTCCGAGTTCTATTATAAACCGGAATCAAGCATAGATTTTTTTGACAACCGTTTAAGAAGATTTCCTCTAAGCGGGAAAAAACCGTTCGGATATTTTTTAAAACGCGGAACCGACCCGGATACGCTTGATACGGCTTTATACAATCAAGCGAAAAATGCCGGTGTCGAGTTCCACTTTAAAACAAGAATTATTGATAGTGAAGCCGACATCATCTCCGGCGGTTCGGTGTATGCTTCCGGAATTGCGAAAGAAACCGTTTTT
>LJUD01000118.1 GCA_001304035.1 bacterium SM23_31
CGTCGGTTACGGTAAATAAAAAATTTAAAGTAATAATTCCGGAGTTTTACAAAGAAATGGAAGATGAGTGGCAGCAGTATGGTGTAAAATATACGTTCAAACAAAAACCGATGGTCTGGTCAACTATAATGATTTCCATACTTCCGTGGATTATTTTCATGTTGATTTTTGTATTTATCTTTCGGAGACTGCAATCCGGCGGTGCACGGGGTATTTTTTCGTTCGGGAAAAGTAAAGCAAAACTGCTGTTGGAAAATAAACCGAAAATAACTTTTGATAATGTTGCCGGGGCGGATGAAGCAAAGTTAGAACTTCAGGAAATTATTGAATTCTTAAAATCGCCCGGAAAGTTCCAAAAACTTGGGGGTAAAATACCTAAAGGTGCACTGCTGGTGGGTCCACCCGGCACCGGGAAGACGCTTCTTGCACGTGCAGTGGCGGGTGAAGCGGGTGTACCGTTTTTCAGTATCAGCGGTGCAGATTTTGTAGAAATGTTTGTCGGTGTCGGCGCATCCCGTGTTCGGGACCTCTTTGAGCAGGGCAAAAAGAACGCTCCTTGCATAATATTCATAGATGAAATTGATGCCGTCGGACGTACACGCGGCGCGGGATTGGGTGGCGGTCATGATGAACGAGAGCAGACTCTGAACCAGTTATTGGTTGAAATGGACGGTTTTGAACATAATGAAGGTGTGATATTAATTGCCGCTACTAATAGACCGGATGTATTAGACACTGCCCTGTTACGCCCGGGGAGATTTGACAGGCAGATTGTAGTAGATAGACCCGATGTACGGGGGAGAGAAGGTATATTAAAGGTCCATACTAAAGATATTCGTCTTAATTCTAAAGTTGATCTGGAAATAATAGCAAAAGGAACGCCCGGTTTGTCAGGCGCCGATCTGGCAAACATCGTAAACGAAGCAGCGCTTCTTGCAGCACGCCGCAATAAAAAAAGCGTTGATATGGATGATATCGAACAGGCGAAGGACAAAGTTATGATGGGTATGGAACGGAGAACATTGATAATCAGCGATGATGAAAAACGAAGCACTGCTTACCATGAAGCGGGGCATGTGCTGGCTGCGCTGTATACTCCCGGAAGCGACCCAATTCATAAGGTAACTATAATCCCGAGAGGAAGAGCTCTTGGGATTACTACGTCACTGCCGATAGATGAACGACATACATACTCGAAAAGCTATTGCGAGGCACTTTTAGCTAAAATGATGGGAGGCAGGGCAGCGGAGAAACTCGTATTTGATACGTTTACAACGGGATCGGGAAACGATATCGAGCAGGCTACAAATCTGGCGAGAAAGATGGTCTGTGAATGGGGTATGAGCGAAAAATTGGGTCCGCTAACCTTTGGTAAAAAGGATGAAGAAATATTTATTGGTCGTGAGATTGGAATACAGCGCAATTTCAGTGAACAAACCGCTCAAATTATAGACGAAGAAGTTAAGAATATCGTGCTTCAAGCTGAAAAAAAAGCTGAAAAAATGCTTTCCGAAAACATTGATGTCCTGCACAGGCTGGCTGAAGAATTACTAAAACACGAAATTCTCGACAGCATTCAAATTGAAGAAATTGTTAACGGGAAAAAACTGACCAAGCGTGTGCGTTCACGGAGTAATAAAAAGAAAAGTAAAATTGATGCTGAAACTGTAAAATCAGAATTACGAAAAAATGTAAACCTTCGGGACAATAATAAAAAATCTATTCAACAAAAAAAAGTGAGAAACAAGTCATCTCCGGTTGCCAGAAGTGAAAAATCAATTTCGGAAAATAATTGACAGGAGAATTCGCAATTTTTTGATGATTGATGAACAGGAATTGACGCAGGAAATGTACAGTTATTTTGTGTGATGCCGACTTCCAATTAAGGTTGGCATTTTTTGTATTGCCGGGAATATCCTTTTTATGTTATGTCTACCCATATGAAACATACTCTTACGCACGGTGATAAAGTCTTACTGTTGGGCGAACGCACCATAATAATGGGTACAATAAATTGTACACCGGATTCTTTTTCAAACGGAGGACAATTTAAATCTGCGTATGAAGCCGTGAAACGGGCATTACAGATGGTTGAAGAGGGGGCATGTATTATAGATATTGGTGGCGAATCAACCCGTCCGGGTTCTAATCCTGTACCTGAAAGCAAAGAACTGGATAGAGTACTGCCGGTGGTTGAAATGCTGCGCAAAGAGAGCTCGGTTTGGATTTCAATTGATACTTATAAAGCACGTGTCGCTCAAGAAGCAATTGAGGCGGGTGCTGATATTATCAATGACATAAGCGGCTTGCGTTTTGATCAAAATATGACGAATGTCGCAGCCGAAAATAATATTCCTGTAATCGTGATGCACATTCTTGGAATGCCGAGAAATATGCAATTAAATCCGGTTTATGATGATGTCGTTAAAGACATTTATAACTATTTTGAAAAACGGATTGAATCGCTTATTCAGGCAGGAATTTCAAAGGACAACATACTTATCGATCCGGGAATAGGGTTTGGTAAGACAACCGAACATAATTTAACATTAATAAATAATCTTCATGTTTTTGCACGTTTGAATAAACCCATTTTAATTGGACCTTCACGTAAGTCATTTATAGGGAATATATTAAATTTAGATGTAAAGAATCGATTGGAAGGAACCGCTGCGACCGTGGCATTGTCTATTGCGCGCGGTGCGCATATTGTCAGAGTACACGATGTACAAGAGATGGTTCGTGTTGCCCGTATTACCGATGCAATAATTAATAGCAAGAAACCGGAATTTAGTTAAAACTCAGGATGGTCATAAATGGAGCTTTTTCGTATTGAATTGTTTAAAATTTATTTTCTCAGTGTAACAATTATCGACATCCTTGATATTATTTTTGTTTCCTTTATTTTTTACAAATTATATCAGGTTATGCGCGGTACTCGCGGCAGCCAGATGATAGCAGGGCTTATAGTAATACTGCTGGCTTCGTTTATCGTACAGGGTCTGAACATGAGTGGTATGTCCTGGATTATTCAGAATATCCAGACAGTCTGGGTCATTGCGTTTGTGATTTTATTTCAGCCGGAACTCCGGCGGCTTTTAATAGTTGTGGGGCAGACCCGGTTGGGTCGCGCTTTCGCTTCGCTGACCCGGACCCCGGTGTTGCAGCAGGTAGCAAAAGCGGTCGCTGAATGCTCTCAAAGGCGATATGGAGCATTGATAGTGCTCGTTCGGGAGGCGGGTCTTAAAGGGATTATCGAATCCGGTGTATCTATTCAGGCGAAAGTGAGCGATGCACTTCTTGTTTCTTTATTTTCTCCAAAATCGCTTCTTCATGACGGGGCGGTCATAATTAACCATGATACGATTGAAGCAGCCAAGTGTTTGCTGCCGCTTACACAGAATCCCCAAATCGGTACTAAATTGGGTACGAGGCATAGAGCCGCTCTGGGTATTTCCGAGGAGTCGGATGCGGTTGTTCTCGTTGTCTCCGAAGAAACGGGGGAAATCTCGGTTGCGGAAGATGGCACTCTCATTACTGATCTGGATTACGAGCGTCTCTATAGTTATTTACTCGGAGCTTTCAGGGAACAGACAAAAAATAATATCAATGAATAATAAAATCCCGGAAAATATTAAGGAAAAATTAATAAATATACCCCGCAAAACAGGGATATATCTTTTTCGCGATGCATCAAAAAATATTCTTTATATCGGCAAGGCAAAGACGCTTCGAAACAGGGTGCGCTCCTATTTTCAGGGATCCACTCCAAAATTCATTAAAACACACGTACTGGTAAAAAAAATTAAGGACTTTGAATATATTGTTACCGATACGGAAAAAGAAGCATTGATTCTTGAAGCGAATCTCGTCAAACTGTACAGACCGCGCTATAATGTCAACCTGAAAGATGACAAAAGCTATCCTTATGTCAAGATTACCAGCGAAGATTTCCCGCAGGTTTATCACACCCGTAAAAAACTAAATGACGGCAGTATATATTTTGGACCGTATACCGAGGCAAAGGTCATGCGTTCCTTATTATGGACGCTGCGCAAAATTTTTCCGGTGCGGAGCTGCCAATACAAACTGACGCCGGAAACGATCGAAAAAAGAAAGGTCAAGCTGTGTCTCGACTACCATATAAAACGCTGCGGAGGTCCTTGTGAAGGGCTTGTTTCCAAAGAAGAATACAATGAAATGGTCAGCCAGATACGCGATTTTCTGCGGGGTCATACGAAGAATTTAATCTCGATACTTACCCGGAAGATGGAAGACGCAGCATGTAAACAGCGGTTTGAGGTCGCGGCTGTATACCGCGACAGACTGCGCGAAATAGATAATTTTAATGCACGGCAGAAGGTTGTTGATCTCAAACCCATAGACAGGGATATTATTGCGGTTGCAGTGGAAGATAATGTTGCCTGCGGTGTTTTGTTCCAGGAACGGGAAGGGAAAATAATCGGGCGGCGTCATCATTCACTCGATGGCGTCGGCGGAAAAACAAAAGAAGAGATTTTACAGAGCTTTATTATGCAGGTTTATCTCAATGCGGAATATATTCCGCCGGAAATTATTATTTCGCATGAAGTCGAAGACCGGCAATCGATATGCGAGTGGTTGAGTGAATTGCGCAGCGGAACAGTGAAGATTCTTGTGCCGAGAAAAGGAGAAAAAGCAAAATTAACGCAGATGTGTGTGAATAATGCGGAACTGCTGCTTAAAGAACTGCTTCTGCAGAAAAGACAGAAGAAGGATTATGTAGTATATTCGGTACAGGCTTTGCAAAAAGACCTGAATCTGGATGCGTTGCCGTTAACGATTGAAGCGTTTGATATTTCTAACGTTCATGGTAAGGATGCGGTTGCTTCTATGGTTTCATTTCACAACGGCATTCCGCAAAAAAATGCCTACCGCATTTTTAAAATAAAATCAAAAGACTCGCCGGACGATTTTGCCATGATCGCAGAGGCTGTAGAGCGGCGCTATAAACGTTTGAAAACCGAAAATGCGGAAATGCCGGCACTTATTCTCATAGACGGGGGGAAGGGACAGCTTTCTGCGGCGGTTGATTCGTTAAAGAAGCTTGACCTTGCCGCTATCCCGGTAATTGGCCTCGCAAAACGTCTTGACGAAGTCTTTGTGCCCGGGTTGTCTGAGCCTCAGAACATTCCGCGTACTTCCGCCGGATTGAAACTGCTCCAGCGGATAAGAGATGAGGCGCATAGGTTCGCTTTGATGCACCACCGGAAACAGCGCAAAAAACGCACCATCACCTCGGAACTCGACAGCGTTCCCGGAATCGCTACAGAACGTCGGAAAGCTCTTCTCAAATACTTTGGCTCACTAACTCAGATACGAAACGCCGCTCCGGAAACTATTGCCAATGTAAAAGGTGTTAGCAAAGACCTGGCACAAAAAATCTATGACCATTTGCATTTTCATTAAATGAATTTTCGAATTGACAATAATGTATTACAGTTTAAAAACTTTCCTAATTATGCCTTTTCCCTCTTTTTCTGTCGTAATACATATTGAATTTGGAGTTATACGATTGGTACGTATTATTTTTAGGGTATTTATTTGAATTAAAGTTGTTATGTTATACCTCATATTAAAATTCATTATTAAAGCTGCCGTAAAGATTTTTTTCAAGACTATTCATGTACGCAATACGGAGTTTGTACTATCCAACGTTCCATTAATTATTGCCGCAAATCACCCGAGTACATCTATGGATCCGCTTGTACTCGGTTCTTATATAAAACAGCCGTTGTATTTTATCGCTCGGGGCAATCTTTTTACTACACCGTTGAAGCGTTGGTTTTTTAGTAAGCTTCATATGATCCCAATCTACCGAAAACATGAAAATCCCGAACTTGTAGAAAAAAACGAGGAAATTTTCCGGGAATGTTACCGGCTGCTTGCAAATAAAGGAGCGATTCTTATTTTCCCGGAAGGATTGAGTAAAAAGGACAGGCGGCTTCATAAAATTAAAACCGGTACGGCACGCATTGCGCTTGGCGCTGAAGCAGAGAACAATTTTAAACTCGGCGTTGTTCTTATTCCCGTTGGATTGAATTATTCCGATGTCGGTATATTCCGCAGTGAGTTATTTATAAATTTTGGGAAACCAATTGACATTTCACAATTTTTTGAAATGTATTGCCGGGATGAACATGAAGCTGTCCGCACCCTGACCGAACATATCAGAGAACGGTTGGAAAAGCATACAATTACCGTTGAAAATGAAACACTGGACCAATTAGTCGGAAATATCGAAACCGTTTATAAAAGTGAATTAAGTGATGAACTCGGCTTGTCATTAAAACAAAAGCAGGATGATTTTTTATTAACCAGAGGAATTGTAGAAGCTGTGCATTATTTTTATAGTATGAATCCTCGTAAGGTTGAATCTTTCCGGAATAAAATCCAACTGTATTTACATAAATTAGAACGCCTTAATCTGAAGGATAGTATGCTATTTGAAAAATCCGCCTCCGGCGGAAAAGACGGTACTTTGCGACGCTCGATTTCTATAGACAGTCTGAGAACAGTACTTTTTGCTTTGTTTGGTTTCCCTTTTTACCTTTATGGCGTTATAAACAATTACCTTCCGTACAGACTGCCTCGTTTACTCGCTGAGAAAATGTATAAGACTATTGAATATCAGGGACCAACAAAAATGATCACAGGTATCATTACTTTTGCAGGATTTTATACAGTGCAAATCTTGTTGGTTGCTGCAATTTTTAATACATTATGGGTGACAATTGTTTATGCCGTGACACTTCCTTTGACCGGGTTTTTCGCGTTAGCGTATTGGGACCGCATGAAACAGATTCACAGCAATATTTTTTTTGTTTCACTATTTTATCGGCGCCGTTTTCTTGTTTCAGACTTGATTCAGCAGCGTATCAAAATTATAAAAGCACTTGAAAAGGCTAAACGGGAATATATACAATTTCAAAAGGAACATACAGGTGAATGATAAAAAGCAAATATTCGGCTGGGCAATGTATGACTGGGCGAACTCGGCATTTATTACAACCGTCACGGTAGCCGTGCTGCCTATTTTTTTTGCGGATGTTGTTGTCGGGCAGGAAGGTTTCAGAATCTGGGGCGTTGTATTTAAAGCGTCAACGCTCTGGAGCTTTATGCTTACCGTTAGTGCGCTGATTATTTTTCTCTTTGCTCCGGTTTTAGGCGCTATTGCCGATTTCTCGGCGTCAAAGAAAAAGTTCTTAATGGTATTTTGCTACTTTGGCAGCCTGTTTGGCATTTTGCTATATTTTTGCGGCAGCGGAGATGTATGGATGACAATCGTTTTCTTTGCCATTGCGCAGATCGGTTTCGTTGGCTCTAATGTGTTCTATGATGCATTCTTACCGCATATTGCTTCGGAAGATAAACTCGATTGGGTTTCCGGAAAAGGATTTGCATACGGTTATCTCGGTGGAGGGCTGCAATTTGCAATTTCACTTGGATTGGTTTGGCAGCATGAGTTTTTCGGGTTTTCCGAAGAACAAGCCGCTCGCATTGCTATGGCAATGGCAGCTTTGTGGTGGGCTGGATTTTCGTTATTCACGCTTTTTTATCTCAAGGAGACGGAAGTAAAAGAAGAATTGTCTGAAGCATATAAAAGAATGCCTTTATGGGCGGCATATACCAGAATAGGAATTCATAGAACCCTCGCTACTGCAAAAAAAGTGAAGAGGTTTAAACACCTGCTGTTGTTTCTAATAGCATATTTGATATATAACGATGGGATCGAGACGGTTATACTTATGGCAACCATGTTCGGAAAAGAAGAATTGGAATTCTCGGCTGAGATTCTTATGGTAACGCTGCTTATTATTCAGTTTGTTGCTCTGATTGGTGCGCTGATTTTTGGTAAGCTCGGTGAGAAAATTTCGGCAAAAAAAGCCTTAATGATAACATTGGTACTCTGGTCATTTGTTGTTATTTATGCATATTTTATGGACGCCGCCGGCGAATATTTTATGCTTGGGGTGATTGTCGGATTGGTTCTGGGTGGTTCACAATCTCTCAGCCGGTCTTTATACGGGGCGATGATTCCCGTTAGTGCATCGGCTGAATTTTATGGTTTTTACTCTGTATTTAAAAAGTTTTCGGCTATATGGGGACCTT
>LJUD01000119.1 GCA_001304035.1 bacterium SM23_31
ACTTCATTTGCGTAATAGCGCGCAATCCCGGCATAAGCCTCAGGATTATCAGGATCAATCTTCTGAACCCGTTCCCATGTGTATTTAGCCTCAGGAAACATTAGTCTGTCTTCATAGATGAGAGCCAGAGCGCTTAAGTATTTTACGTCATCATCACCGTATTTTTTTGCTGCAAGGATAGCATCTTCAGCACGTTTCAATGATCCATAAGTTTTTTTCGATTGATATGCCAGCGCCAATTCATAATACGCTTCAGCGAATGTTTTGTCTTTCTCAACGGCTTTATTAAATGCCTTTATTGCTTCATCAATCTTATTCTGTTTTTTGAGCTCAATGCCCTGATTGTAATACTCCTGTGCAGTCTGGGCGTGAAGCGTTGAAAATACCGGTATCCCAAGAAAAAATACGACTAATAGAAGACGCACATAGAAACTCATTTGATACCCCTGTAACTATTTATGAGCAAATGGATTTTGAATAATTATATGAACAGACAGGAATGTCTGTTCTACTATAAAACGTTAAATTGTTATGATTAATCAGTAGTGTCCGGTTAAACTTATATAAGAATCCTGTAAACTATTATATGGTAAATAGTCGTAATGTATTTAAATCATTATCGACTTGAAGTCAGAAAATTATTATATTGCCATTCTAATTCTACTCTTCTAAATTGGAAAGGAATGGCACATGTATACGGGACAAACAGTTTTTTCTCAACTAATGGATTTTTTGTTGATACACCAATTTCGGAAATTTGTCGATCTTTATCACAGTAATCATCGAGTAAGACGCTTTTCGTGCTGGGATCAATTTTTATGTATGTCATTTGCTCAACTCACTTATCGAGAAAGCCTTCGGGATATCGAAGCATGTATGCGGTCTTTAAGCAATAAGCTTTACCATATGGGAATTCGTGGTAAGATATCTCGTTCAACCCTTGCCGATGCCAATGAAAAACGCAACTGGCGAATTTATGCCGACTTTGCACAAGTACTCATTCATGAGGCAAAGAGATTGTATGTCAACGATAAGTTCGCCGTTGATCTTAATGAAACTGCTTATGCTCTTGATTCCACAACGATTGACCTTTGTCTTTCCCTGTTTCCCTGGGCAAAGTTTCGTAAGCAAAAGGGCGCTATAAAAATGCACACTCTTCTGGATTTGCGTGGCAATATTCCCACATTTATAAGAATTACTCATGGAAAAGTACACGATATAAACATTCTTGACGAACTTGTTTTAGAACCGGGTTCATTTTATGTTATGGATCGTGGATATAAAGACTTTGCCCGTCTTTATAGATTTACTCAATGGTATTCGTTCTTTGTTATTCGAGCTAAAACATCTCTTAAATATCGCAGACTTTATTCGCATCATGTAGAAAGGTCAACAGGTTTAATATGTGATCAAACAATTGTGCTTTCTGGTTTTTATTCGTCAAAAAACTATCCAGAAAAGCTCAGACGCATCAAATACTTCGATAGAGAAACTCAAAAGAAATTGGTTTTCTTAACAAACAATTTTTCACTTCCGGCTCTTGTTGTCACTGAACTCTTTCGATGTCGTTGGCAGGTGGAACTCTTTTTCAAGTGGATCAAACAACATCTCAGAATAAAAGCTTTTTATGGTACATCAGAAAATGCTGTAAAGACACAAATATGGATTGCCGTAATAGTCTACCTTCTTGTTGCTATTATGAAAAAAACGCTCAAATTAGAGATAAATCTCTACACAATTCTACAGATTTTGAGTGTTACTGCTTTCGAAAAAGTCCCTATTTTACAAGTACTTACAAATTATGATTACATGAAATCAGGACAATACAATCCTAATCAGTTGTTTTTATTTGACTTTTAACCGGACACTAGTGTAATCCACTATAATTTTCAGTAAAAACACATTTTAATGCAACAAGGTCTTTAAGAGGTACATTGAATCCTTCATCTTCGGGATTATTTATTTCATTTCCAGGACCGTTTACGTCTTTTCTGCAAAATGACAGGATTATAACAATTAATGAAAAAAAACAAATGATTAATAATTTTTTCATTCTGTTTTCCTTCTTTAATGGTTTTTAAAAAAACACTAAAATTTATTTTTGAATTTTGTATTTATCGTTGATGTAAGATTGTACAGGAGAATTTTATCGAGAGGAATCGTATCGTGATTAACTAATTGTATTTTCGCCGTGAGTAATATCTGTATCTGTAACTATTGTACAATCTTGATATCTCATTAATTTCCTCTATTATATGGAATAGCAGGATATTTAAATTTTAAGATAATTTAAATCGCACCTTAATTATTTTTAATGTAATTAAATCTTTTAGACTTGTCAAGAATAAAAATGAAAAAAATGAAAATAATATTATGCGTTTGTTCTTGCCAAACAGATTTTAACCTTTTATAATAAACCGCAAATATCATGCCATAATGATGGTGTCATTTTACATGAGACGCATCGCCATGCGTCTCTACGGACGGATAAAATTTTCCGTTACTTCGGGATCAGGTCTTGCATCCCTCTGAGGCGTGATTTCAAGAAATAACCACATGCAAAAAAATGTAATAACTTTAGAAAGTCAATAGCTTGTTTTTACCTTAATAGTATACAATAGGTATGAGCGGAACGTATTTTATTAACGCAGGTTAAAACCTGCCCCATAGGGATTACTTTTGTCGAAGCATGTTTTAAACATGAACAGAAAAGTTTAGGTTCAAGTTGCAAACTTGAACCAGCAATAGGCATCGCCATTCGTCTCTACGGGCGGATAAAATTTTCCGTTACTTCGGTGTAATTGAACAACTTTAGAAAGTCAATTGTTCGTTTTTACTTTAATAGTCTACAATAGGTATGAGCTGAACGTATTTAATTAACGCAGGTTAAAACCCGCCCATAGAGACCACTTTTGCCGAAGCATGTTTTAAACATGAACAGAAACTTTCAGGTTCAAGTTACAAACTTGAACCAGCAATAGGTGACGGCGTCATTTGCATGAGACGCATCGCCATGCGTCTCTACGGACGGATAAAATTTTCCGTTACTTCGGGATCAGGTCTTGTATCCCGCTCAGCGGGATACAATAACCGACATTAAATTTTCAAAAAAACACTTTATATTTAAATATTTTGTTTTATATTATGTATACAGTACATACTTCCCTTGTATACAAGCTGCCGTAGATGAAAAACCGGATTATATAAAAAACTCATCTATTTTTTTAACTAATAATATATAAAAGGAAAGGATGTTGCAATATGTCAAAATCCCATCAAAAAGATTCGGGAGGAGATAACGGTTTTTCGCGCCGTTCTTTTCTTAAAGGAGTCGGGACAGGTGTGATATCAACCGCCGTCCTCCCCGGAGTGGTATCGGCGGGAAAGTATGCTGAAAAAATTCAAAGCCCCCAGGAATGGGTAACGAGTGATGCCATTACGCTTAATGTGAATGGTGAAAACAGAAGGGTCACGGTAGAAAGCAGGGCAACATTAGTAAGTGTGTTGAGGAATGAACTAAACTTGACCGGAACTAAGAACGGATGCGGTACAGGAGAATGCGGTGCATGCACCGTTTTAATAGACGGAGAACCGGCATATTCCTGCTTGACGCTTGCCATGGATGCTGTTGGAAGAAAGATTGTTACAATCGAGGGTCTTGCCGAAAATGGGCAACTTAGCCCCGTTCAGCAGGCGTTTTTGGAGTACGACGGCTATCAGTGCGGCTATTGTACGCCGGGGCAGATAATGGCTGCTGAAGGACTGCTTGCAAAAAATCCCAACCCTTCTACGGAAGAAATTAAGAGAGGCATGTCCGGAAATCTTTGTCGCTGCGCTGCTTATCAGCACATATTTATCTCGGTTGCTGAAGCAGCTAAGAAAGGAGGGAGGTGATGGGTATGGCTAAAACCGAATACTTTGCTAAACGCATCAAGACCGTACATGAAGAAGAAGGAGAATATCGCATAATTGAGATAATCCTTCCGGATAGAGAAGCAGAACCTCTTGGTCAAGATGAGACATTGGAAATTATCGGAAAGCCCCATACAAGAGTTGAAGCGTTAGATATATTAACGGGGAAGGCAAAATATACGGGCGACGTTATGTTACCCGGAATGTTATACAGCAGACTGCTCAGGAGCAGTAAAGCGCGGGCTAAAATTACCAATGTTGATGTCGGTAAAGCTGAAGAGATGCCAGGAGTTAAAGCTGTATATGTCCTGCCCAAAGAACAGGTTAATTACCAGGGCGATATTATCGCCGCCGTAGCCGCCGAAACCGAAGATATTGCAGAAGATGCAATGCGTGCTATCGAAGTTGACTATGAGGAGTTGAATCACGTTGTAAACGTTGACATGGCTATGCGCAGTAATGCTACGCAGATTCGTGAAGGCGGAAATTTAAGTAGACCGCGCACGAGTGAACGAGGAAGTGTAGAGGAAGGATTCAGTCAGGCAGATAAAATCGTTGAGGCTGAATATTCCACGCAGTTTGAACTGCATCAGCCTTTAGAAACCCATGGTCAGATGGTGCATTGGAAAGATGATGAAATTCTCTATTATAAAACTACACAAGGTGTGCAAAGTGCAAGAGATGCTATTGTTAGAGAGTTACGCCGTGAATATCCGGATGAAAATATATCCAGTAATAACGTAAGGGTAGTAACGAACTTTTTCGGCGGTGGTTTCGGGAGTAAGCTCGGGGCTAATAATTTCGTTGCCGTTACGGCGCGCCTTTCCAAAATTACGAATGCTCCCGTTAAGATGATATTGAACCGCTATGAAGAAAGTCTCGATACAGGAAACAGACCGAACTCGGTACAAAAATATAAAATCGGTGTTAAAAATGACGGAACGTTGACTGCAATCGAATTGGAAGCGCATGGAAGCGGGGGTATTTCCAGCGGTAATGATAATCTTACTACACCGACGAATGAAATGTATACATGTCCTAATACCAGGACAACCGTCGGTTCTGTATATATAAATGCAGGAAATAAAAAACCGACCCGCGCACCGGGATACCCTCAGGCATTTTTCGGTTTTGAATGTTTAATGGATGAAGCGGCTGATGCAATCGGCATGGACCCGCTTGAATTACGCAAAAAGAATTATGCGGATAAAAGCGCCGGTGGTACAGGAAGACCATATACCAGTAACGGATTGATGCAGTGTTACGAAATTGGAGCGGAAAAGATTGGATGGTCGCGCCGAAATAAGACCCCAGGCAGCGACTCCGGAGTAAAAAAGCGTGGAATGGGTATGGCTGACCTCCAGTGGGGAGGGGGTGGTTACGCCGGTGCTGTAATAGAGGTTGATATATTTAAAGACGGCACGGTTAACGTTCGGAATGGGAGTCAGGATATTGGTACAGGCACTAAAACAATCATGGCTCAGGTAGCCGCAGAAGAACTCGGATTAGAAATAAAAGACATTAACGTGCAGATTGGTGATTCAAACTTTCCACCCGGCATTCAGAGTGGAGGCAGTAACACCGCTGCATCCGTTTGTCCCGCAGTTCGTAACGGAGCTCTTGAAGCTCTGAGAAAGCTGTACCCTATTGTTGCATCCCGTTTTAATGTCGACCCTGAAGAACTTGAGTCCGTTAAAGGACGTATTCAGGTGAAGGATAAAGAAAATATCGGTATGTATTTCAAAGAAGCTGCTGCTCTTATGCCTGAAAATAAAGTGATGGGAGAAGGAAGACGGGCTCCCAATCCACGTGAATATGCCGGCGCTACATTTGGCGTTCATTTCTGTGAAGTTGAAGTTGATACCGAAACCGGACTGGTTAAAGTACTTAAAGCTGCAGCTGTTCATGATTCAGGGAGAATTATTAATCCGCTTACCGCGCATAATCAAGTAGTCGGCGGAGTGAATCAAGCTGTCGATTATGCCTTGACAGCAGAGCGCATTATGGATAACTACACGGGTTGTGTCACCAATCCGAATCTGCTCGATTATAAAGTGATAACGGCAATGGATGTTCCTGAAATCGATGTGTTTTTCGTTGATATTGTTGATCCATATTGGAACAATCTCGGTATGAAAGGATTAGGCGAACCACCGCGAATCGCTCTTGCTGCTGCTGTTGCAAATGCGATATACAACGCAACGGGAGTCAGATTTCGGGATATTCCGATTACACCTGATAAAATACTCGAAGGTTTAGCCGCAAGAAAGGAGGGTGGATCATGAAAAACTTTGCCTTCGTACGCGCACGTTCTGTTAAAGAAGCGGTTCTTTCCTTAGGTACGGATTGGAATGAAGCGGCTGTCATGGGCGGCGGAACCGACCTTATCGGTGAGATGAAAAATTACGTACATACCCCAAATAAGGTGGTAAATCTGAGAGCAGTTCCCGATTTGAAATACATAAAACAAGACGGGAATTTGATTAAAATCGGTGCACTGACATCAATTGCTGCAGTAGAGACGGATACCTTGATTAAGAGTAATTTTGCCGCCTTGTCGAAAGCCGCAAGCCTTGTCGCAAGTCCCCAGTTGCGTAATATGGGGACCATCGCCGGGAATATTTGCCAGCGTCCCCGCTGCTGGTATTACCGGGATTCGGGAATTGAATGCCTGCGAAAGGGAGGAAGATTATGTTATGCGATGGTTGGTGAAAATAAATACCACGCTGTCCTTGGCGGCTTGGGCTGTTATATTGTACATCCATCCGATACGGCGGTTTCGTTTACGGCTTTTGATGCAAAAATCAAAATCGCACACCCGGACGGTGAAAAAGAGGTCAATATTGAGGAATTTTTTGTCCTGCCGGAGGATGATCTCAACAGGGAAAATATCCTGAAACCGAACGAAATCGTAACGGAAATTTCTGTACCAATTCCGGAAAACGGAACAAAAAGCACTTTTATCAAGGTTCAGGAACGCGGAGTCTGGGATTTTGCAGTTGCAGGTGTTGCAGTAAGTTTGAAGCTTGATGGAAATAGATGCGATAAGGCGCGGATTGTTCTTGGGGCAGCAGCTCCTATACCATGGCGGTCTCTGGATGCAGAAAAAGAACTTGAAGGCAGGACTATTAACGAAGAGACTGCACAGCGTGCCGCAGACGCATCGGTTTACAACAACATGCCCATGACCGGGAATGCATATAAAGTGCAGCTCTTCAAGAACATTGTCAAACGTGCAATTCTTGAACTTGTTTAGTCGGATTGATGGTATTTTAATAAAAAAGCAGGGCATTTATGTCCTGCTTTTTTATTGCAGATTAAATTTCTTACATAATTGGTTATATTGCATCCCTAAAGTGCAGGCATATATATAAAAACACAAAAAAGCACCAATCCTGCAGGAGCAGGCCCGTGCGTCTGTTCTCCCCCAGGTACTCGGGAAAATCTATAAAAAATTCAAATGGATTCCCCCCGCAGTATGCGGGAGGAATGACAATAAGAGTGAAATTCAACGCCTTATTATGAAAATCAATAAAACATTTTAGTCCCGCTGAGCGGGATTATGAATTATTCAGGATAAAAAATAAAAAAGTTTTTATTTTGGATTATTTATTCATAAATTTTAGGTTTATTAATAAACTTGAACAAGTACTATATGTTAGGATACAATGCAAGAAGAAGAAAGACGGTTTGAATATACGCTCCGGCAGAAAACCGGACTATTTGCCGGTCCGGTCGTGTTTGTTCTGTTTTTATTAATGTCCACACCGCCCGGCATGTCGCCGGAGGCACACCGCACGGCAGCAGTGGCAGCTCTCATGGCTATCTGGTGGTTAACCGAGGCAATTTCCATATCTGCAACAGCCCTCCTGCCGTTGGCACTTTTCCCCTTACTCGGGATACAGGGTGTGAGAGAAACTGCCGTTTCATTCGGCGACAGCAATATTTACCTCTTTTTTGGCGGCTTTTTATTAGCGGCTGCGATGGAGAAGAGTAATCTTCATTTGCGGATTGCTTATGGAATTATTACGATAATAGGGAGAAATCCCCGTCTGATAATTCTCGGATTTATGTGTGCTGCCGCATTCCTGTCTATGTGGATTTCTAATACCGCGACAACACTTATGATGCTGCCGATCGGTATCGCCTCGATCATTGCCATAGAATCTATAGGGGAAATAGATGAGAAGACTGCCCGGTACTTTGGCGTCGCCTTGATGCTTGGAATTGCATATGGCGCAAGTGTCGGGGGCATCGGAACACTCATCGGAACTCCTCCGAATATAATATTCACCGGCGCTGCAGCTTCTCTATATCCCGATTTACCCGAAATCGGTTTTTTGAAATGGATGATTATGGCGGTACCGGTTACGTTAATTCTTCTCCCCGTTATTTGGCTGATGCTAACAAGGTTCATATTTAAGATTTCCGGGGTACAGATGACCGGCGCACGCAAGACTCTCCTTGAAAAACGGGCGGCTCTTGGACCCATGCGAACAGACGAAAAAAAAGTCCTGACAGTTTTTCTGCTGGCCGCAGCAGGATGGATATTCCGAAAAGATATAGCGCTTGGGTTTTTTATTATCCCGGGCTGGTCAGACCTTTTTCCGCATCCTGAATATATAAACGACGCAACGGTTGCCATTGCTGCGGCTTTAATACTTTTTATTACTCCGGTCGATAGAAAATTCAGCGGGTTTTTATTGACGTGGAAAGAGGCACGGAACATTCCCTGGGGTATACTGATACTCTTCGGCGGCGGAATTGCGCTTGCGGCGGGTTTTACTTCAAGTGGTCTGTCGGAATGGCTTGGTCAAAATCTTGAATCCCTCAGGGGTCTGCCTGTATGGCTCTTCATATTTATTATCGCTTTACTGGTGACATTTTTAACCGAGGTGACCTCAAATACAGCGACCGCCTCTCTTTTCATGCCGATAATGGGAGGTTTAGCTGTCGGCGTCGGTTTTCATCCGTATCTTCTAATGCTGCCGGCGGCGCTTTCAGCTTCGTGTGCTTTCATGCTGCCCGTGGCAACGCCTCCGAATGCCATAATCTTCGGCTCAGGAAGGATAGAAATGATGCAAATGGCAAAAACGGGCTTTCTTATTAATATAATCGGCGCTGTGGTAATCACGCTGGCAATATATTTTATCGCCGTTCCGTTATTGAATTTATGATTGCCAGAATAAGATACATAAGTAATTATTAGGATTTCTATGTGGTAGAATTCCCTGCGGAACGCGCCGCGGTGCGTTCCTGGATATTTATTAAAGTAATATTCAAAATGCCAAGAGGATACCGAAATGATAGAATCATATCCCTGGTTGTCGATTGTACCCCCGTTAATAGCCATCAGTATTGCAATTAAATTCCGGCAGGTTTATGTCGCCCTTATAATCGGTATCTGGTCCGGAACAACGATACTTGCAAACGGGAATGTATTTAAGGGGCTTACCGATGCCATAGATGCATGTGTAAAAGTTTTTGAAAATAACGACAACACAAAAGTAATAATATTTTCTGCTTTTATTGGTGCCATAATAGCATTTACACAACGCTCCGGCGGCGTCCAGGGATTTATTGATTTTGTTTCAAACAGGAACATTGTTACAAACCGCCGCCGCGCTCAGCTAATGACTATCGCCATTGGTGCGGCTATTCCTATAGAATCGAGCATAAACGTACTCATTACCGGAACGGTATCGAGACCCATCTATGACAGGTTGAAAATTTCGCGCGAAAAACTCGCTTATTTATGTGATTCCATTTCAGCGCCGGTATGCAGTACAATACCGATTAATGCCTGGGGTGCATACGTTGCCGGGCTGCTCGTCCAGCAAAATGTCGATAAACCTTATAAAGTATATTTGCTGTCGATTCCCCTTAATTTTTATGCGCTGTTTGCGATTGCGATCGCACTGTTTCTGGTTATTTCAAAAAAGGATTTTTTCAGCATGAAACGTGCTGAAAAGCGCGCCGCAGAAGAGGGTAAGGTGCTGCGTGACGGTGCAACGCCGCTTGTCTCAACCGATGTAATTTCCATTCCTACAAAGGAAGGTGCATCACCCAATGCATTGAATATGATTGTTCCCGTTGCAACAATGATTGTAATGATGATTGTAAGCATGTTAATTACCGGGAAAGGGCATCTTACGGATGGAGATGGGCCCACATCGGTGCTCTGGGCGGTTATGACGGCGATATTTGTCGGGGGACTTAAATACTGGACGGCAAAAATAATGGATTTTAACGAGCTTGTACACCTTTTTTTCAAAGGCGTTGGCGGTTTAATCCCGATTGCTATCCTTCTGATGTTTGCATTTGCAATCGGTCAGCTCTGCCGCGATATGGGAACCGGTAAATTTGTAGCAGGGGTCGTGAGTGATATTATTCCTCTTGAAATACTTCCTGTTCTGCTGTTTATTACTACAGGTTTTATAGCCTTTTCCACCGGAACCTCGTGGGGAACCTGGGCGATAATGTTTCCAATCGGTATAGGTATTGCACATTCGTTGAATATCGGCATTTATCCTTTCGTAGGTGCAATTATGAGCGGCGGGGTATTCGGCGACCACTGCTCGCCGATTTCGGACACCACACTCGTTTCTTCAATGGCTTCCGCTTCCGACCACATTGACCATGTTAACACACAACTTCCCTATGCACTGACGGCAGGTACACTCGCAGCTATTTTGTTCTTGATAGTCGGTGTTATTTATTATTAAATAATTCTTTAGTAAATTTTAAACCACACATGAGTCTTCTCTAAAAAGCCTGATCTTTAGACAAAAACTTACCCCGAAACGTTATTTTTTCCGTTATTTTAGGAAAAAAACTTGATTTTCCCATTGAAATTTACAATTTAAATGTGTAGAATGAAAATGATAAACAAAATAATAAACTTACCGTGGAAACATGCTGATTCTGAAGGGCTCTCACTGATAAAATGATCTTCATATTCTTTTGCTGATTCTCTACTGCTGATTCCCGACCCGATTCTGCGGATTCTAATTCTGTAAATTCTTTCTCTGTTGTGAGATGTTTTTTTCGATGCGTAAGGACTTCATTCTTTGAAGCAGCTGAAATAAAGCATTACCGTCCGGAGATATGTAACGAGAGGGAAAATCCCCCTTTGAAAAAGGGGTAGAATATATTTCCCCGATTACCCGGGGCGATATTGGGTGTGAAATCAATTGTCTAATATCAAACATTAGTCAAAATTTTACCAAAATACTGAAATTAAATCAAAACCAATACCCTAATATAATTACTTCATCATGGCTATTAGAATAATAATTGTCGATAACTTGGAATTAATTAGAACCGGTATAAGAACCTGGATTGAATCAAAAGATAATTTTGAAGTAATTGCTGAAGCGGAAAATGCAAAGAAAGCAGTTGAGCTGGCAAATAAACTAAAGCCCGATATTGTTATCATGGGTGTAAAATTACCTGAATTAAACGGAATTGAGATAACTAAAAAAATTTTGAATCAAAATCCTGAAACTAAAATCATAGCAATATTACCACCTACCGAAAAAAACCTGATATTAAGTTTGTTATATTCCGGCGTGAAAGGATTTTTATATGACTTCTCTCAAAAGGAATTAATTGATTCCGTAAACAGGGTAAAAAAAGGGAACATATATTTTAGTATCAACGCTGCATCAATATTTTATGAAGGAGATGAAGAAGATAAAAATTATCAATTGCAAACAGACATCGCATCAATTTCCTCATTAACAACTATGGAATTGGAAGTATTAAAACTAATAGCTTCAGGTAAAACTTCTCAAACAATTGCAGATACGCTTTTTGTTAGTATCAATACTGTCAACAAACACCGTCAAAATATAATGAATAAATT